>CAZLKP010000193.1:3292-4093 GCA_964560095.1 uncultured Bacteroidia bacterium | reverse complement strand
TATTCGGCTGAATGTCAATGACCCAAAACCCCCCACGGGCGCTTTTTCCTCTGTCTTCTTCATAGAGGATGAGCTGGTTTTTGGCAGGAATGGCTTCTTCCCGTGCCCGGAAGAGGTTTTGCCCTCTCAGACGGCGAAGTTCTTCTCTCACCTGGCTCCAGGTGGCATCTGTGGAGGCGTGTTTACGAAACATCATGTCTGATGGGCTTTCACGGCTTCTTTGATTTCTGTGACTTGAGCGTCGTTCACGAAACCCAGATCGCGGCAGATATCGGCCCCTTCTGCCGAATCCTCGATAAAAAACATGGGCATTCCCTGTTGATGGGCTGCTTCAATTTCCCGGCGAATCATTGCATTCTTTTTGGGATTATCGACAGCCCGAATAAAAACCGCCTCAATGCGGTTCTTATTCCTTTCCAACAACTCCCGGTAAATGTAGGCATCTGCCTGTCCGGCGTCCCCAATCAATAGAAATCGGTGATTAGCAAATGCCGAAAGCAACTCTCCGCAGCGGCTACTTTTGTGCTTGTTATGGGATTCGACCACCAGTTTCCCTTCGTCAATCCCATAATCGCGAAGGAGAAGCGGACCTGCCGGGATGTTGTTGAGGGTGATGAAGTGGTCGATAAGGTCGAAGAAATTCCACGGACTGCTGGAGACATAAAAAAAAGGATGAATCTGATCTCCTGATGGTCCCTTTTTAAGTGCCCGATACCAGGCCCCTACGCCGGCAATGCCCCTGCGCGAATAGGCATTGTGTAAAAATGTCCAGCGGGCCATCTGCCGGAGGCTTGTTGCACC
>CAZLKP010000193.1:0-3282 GCA_964560095.1 uncultured Bacteroidia bacterium | reverse complement strand
GTTGCACCAGTGAGCAGAATGGTATCGTCTATATCACTGATGATGGCCAGGTGTGACTGGGGGGAATGGCCAAAAATCATCCCCACAAACTCACGGTCGTAGGGCTCGTGCGAGAGAAGCTTCGCTGCCGCGGCCGTTCTCGTCGGAATAGTTCTTTCCCGGTGCGGAACATTGATGTTGAAATATCCTTCCTCATTGGCTTTCACCTGAATAAATTGCCCAAACACCCGAAGGGCAAGCTCTGCAAACGGTGCTTCACGGGATCCCAGTCTCTTGTACGAATTCAGCAGGTTGATAAAATAGGAGTCATTCTCCCCCACAGAAATATTTCGGTCCTGCATCACACGGCCTTCGACCCGCACATATTCCGGAGCGGCATAGCCATGATACATCTGAACGTGCCAGTCTCCATCCAGTCCCATGGTGTCGCGAAAGCGATGCCTGATCTGGTCGATCCGGGTTTCGGTTTTCCAGATCAATCGGTTGAGTTGGTTCTGCAGTAGACTCACATCTGAAAGCTACGATTTGGGAAGAAATTATCCATGAATATCTGTTTTCGCCACCGGAATTTCCTTCCAGTTAGTTGAATATCGCGGAGAGCGAAACTCAGATTTCATATGCCAGGTATGCCCGGTGCCCTCCTTGCCGGTAAAGACGGTTCCCCGGCCCAGCTTATCGTTGATCTGGTCAATGGCTTTCATCAGGCGCTGGTCTTCCTTGCGGGGTTCTTTCTGGAAAAGCGATAATTGTATCTGATCTTTGTCGGCGAGATCTGTGAGCATGATTCCCGCTTTCTTATACCGAATCCCTTCCTCAAAAAGGGCTTTAAGTATTTCCTGGGCCTGCTGAATCAGCTTCGGGGTAAAATCGGTGGGCTCTGAAAATGTGCAGTGTGCCTGCATTTTTCGGGTATGCCAGCTCTCGCCCTGTTTGTATTCCCGGAGATACAGGGTGAGCATGCCGGTTACCAGGTTTTTACTTCGGAGCTTTTCGGCACAGCGGGCCGTGTAAAAGCTGACGGCCTCTTCCATTTCTTCTAGTTTCGTAACGGGGTGGCCGAATGACCGGGTAAACATCAGAGAGCGTTTGCCAGGCTCCACATCCTCCAGACTGATGCAGGAAATACCCCGAAGCTCCTGCGCCGACTTCATGCCGACGATGGTGAGCTTTTTCCGCACCCACTCGAGGTTGGCGGCAGACAGCTGCCAGGCATTGCCGATGCCATTCTGTCGAAGCCGATCTGCAAATCCACGGCCGATTCCCCAGATTTTTTCCACGGGTGTCTCACGAAGAATGTGGTTCAGTTGAGGATGATCGACCAGGGAACAGGCGCCCTCCATAGATGGATCTTTTTTTGCGATCCCGGCAGCAATCTTGGCCAGGGTGCGGCTGGATGCGATCCCAATGGTCACCGGAATGCCGGTCCATTTCCATACAGTCTCTCTAATTTGCCTGCCCAGGGCTTCCAGGTCGTCATCCGGCACGCCGGACAGATTGATGAAGGCCTCGTCGATGCTATAGGGATCGACATCTGGCGTAAACTGCCCGAGCACTTCCATCACCCGACGAGACATGTCGCCGTAAAGGGTGTAGTTGGAGGAAAAGACCTGCACATGATGCTCACGCACTTCTTTACGGTATTTAAATAAGGGCTTTCCTCTCGGAATGCCGGCAGCTTTGGCCTCTTCTGACATCGCCACGAAGCAGCCGTCATTATTGGATAACACAGCGATGGGGGCATGCCGAAGATCCGGCCGGAATACCCGTTCGCAGGAGGCGTAGAAGTTGCTGCAATCAACCAGCCCAAACCGTGTCCTGAGAGGAGTTGCCATGGTTAGCATTTATGGATCACATAGGTCACAACGCCCCAGACATCGAGTTGTTGACCAGGCTGAATACGGATATCTGCCATGCCTTCTGATTCGGCACGAAGGAGGGTTTGCCCTTTTTCTTTGATCAGGCGCTTCACGGTAAATTCTCCATCCATGACGGCTATGATAATTTTACCGGACACAGCTTCCAGCGATTTATCCACGATCAGGATATCCCCGTCGTGAATGCCTGCTCTGGTCATTGAGTGGCCTTCCACCCGTACAAAAAAGGTAGCAGCCGGGTGGTCAATGAGTTCGCGGTTGAGATCAATTTCGCGTTCGATGTGGTCACTGGCTGGACTGGGAAATCCGGCCGGGACAGCCTGAGCAAAGAGAGGGATCCTTTTGGTGGGCATGATGCGTATGTCTGGCTACATGGCGGGTTCATCCAACCCCATTCGCTCCAATAACCAGGTATAGCGGGGGGGGTTGTAACTGTTGAAATTCAGGATACATTTTACTACATAAATCAGCGCAAACGAACGCTAGAAAAACGCTTCTTCCAACACATCCATCGCCTGACCATGTTCTCCCAACAAAAACCGATATGCAAGTTGGTTGTGGAAGGGACAATCTGTTCCGAATACATCCTTCGTGACCTCCAGCATTGATCTGGCCTGCTGCTAAGTAGATCCAAGTTACATTACAGTATGCAAAATGATGATCCGGACCTACTTCTCCTGCCCTTTTTCCTACAGCCACACTCTCTTCAAACCTGCCCATGGCCCACAAAAATTGACAATAGGAATCATAAACATCAGGGTTCTCGGGGTCTGCTTCAATGGCGAGCAACAACTGCTCTTTTGCTTTCTCCCAATCCTCTCAGCAAGTAACCCTCTGCCAGGGCCGTGTCAATGAGGCCAAATTCCGGCACTACTTCCGCTACCTGATTCACGCTGCTGTCAAAAATGCTCAGGGTACCATTTCCATAGCACTGAATGATTTCCCCTTATATTTTGGGGAATCGGTTCAAACACTGTGCCCTATGAGGACGACGTATGTTTATCCCCTCAGACTCACTTTGCTGCATAAGCTTCGTGTAGCCCAGAATGTCGGTAAACATGAATGCGGCCAGCCGTCGGGTGCCTAACATGCGTGTATTCTTTTTCTCAGGATAATTTCGGAAAATAAGGGTAATCCGCCAACGCAGAAGTACTTTTTATGCTTCCTCAATCAGACGTGATGAACATCTTTCCTACAGCTCCGACCGGTATTCCTGTTATTACCACTGAGAAAATGATCGAAGTGGATCGGGCCATGATCGATGAATTTGGAATCAGCCTCGTCCAAATGATGGAAAATGCTGGCAGAAACCTTGCTCATCTCGCCAGGGTCCGATTTCTCGGCGGAGATCCGAGGGGAAAAAACGTGATCATTTTGGCGGGGGCCGGTGGCAATGGAGGGGGCGCCC
>CAZLKP010000192.1:7691-8808 GCA_964560095.1 uncultured Bacteroidia bacterium | reverse complement strand
CAATAACCATGCGAAAGTACTGGTTGATAATGTCGGGCACGATGCCGCACAGATGTACAACGCGACGGCAGGGCTTCAGACATTGGAAATGTTGCTGGATTAGAAAATAGAAACCAGGGGAGATGGAAAGAATACCACGGCTAGGATGATGTGATGCTTTCGTGCCGGGTTGTGAACCAATGACACAGTATGTTCCATTGGGGCGAAACACCGATACGTATCTGGTGTTGGGCACGGGGGAGGCATATGGGAATGAATGGTCTTTTTCATCAGGAGGAATACAATCAGCCGGTAGTGGGGATTGATGGAATGATTGGTTTCACTTACAATTTTTACGAACCACCGTTTTCAGTGAGTTTTGATCTTAAACCCATGATGGAGCTATGGGGAATCAGAAGGTTTTCAGGCAATAATGCTGGTGTGATGCTCAGTTTACCATAGATTGCCGGAACAAATTGCTTCATGAAAAAAATAGCACTGGTTGGTCCTGAATCCACCGGAAAAACAATTCTGGCAGCCCGGTTGTCCGATCACTATCACGAACCATGGGTCAGAGAGTACGCACGAGAATATCTTCAGAAACTGGACAGGCCCTATGTTCTGGATGATTTGGTGAATATTGCCAAAGGGCAATTGCGTCAGGAGCGTAGGGCTGGGCAAGCCGCAGACCAGTATCTGTTTTGCGACACCAACCTCCTGGTTATTCGTATATGGGCAAAGGATAAATTTGGCTGCATTCCACCGGAGATTGAGTCCCTCTGGGATCCCCAGGAGTATGATCTCCATTTGTTGTTGTATCCAGATGTGCCCTGGGAGGAGGACTCCTTTCGGGAAGATCCGGCGAGGCGGGAAGCCCTGTTTTCTCTTTACGAAGAGGAACTGGAGTTGGCCCAGGTGTCATATGCGATTATCCGGGGAGTAGGGGATGAGCGATTGAAACAGGCATGCTGGGCATTGGACCTTTGAGTGGCTTTTGCCAAATTGTCCACCATCTTTTCACCAGTCCCTACGCTTCATGAGATTTTTTGCTACACTGCTGGTCGTTTCACTGGCTTTTCCTGTCACCGGACAATCAGCCTTTAACAATATCCTCCTCGACGAGCAGGCCACTTTTTAT
>CAZLKP010000192.1:6012-7681 GCA_964560095.1 uncultured Bacteroidia bacterium | reverse complement strand
TCTGTGAGCCCTCCATTGCCATCAGCAGAATCAATCCTGATAACCTTGTCGGGGCTTCCATTCTGAATAATGTTTATCACACCCTGGATGGTGGGAAAACCTGGAGCAAACAACAGGTGGAGTCTTCATATGGAGTGTTCGGCGATCCATGTGTGATTTCCAACATGAAGGGACAGTTTTTTTTTCTGCATCTTTCAGATCCTTCCGGAAAAGGATGGGCGGAGCCTGGACTCCTTGACCGGATCGTGATTCAGCGTAGTGACGATGGTGGAGCCTCTTGGACCGATGGTGCATATATGGGATATGCCCATCCCAAAGACCAGGATAAAGAATGGGCGACGGTAGATCCCCGAAATAACCGCTTGTACGCAAGTTGGACTCAATTTGATGAGTATGAAAGTCGCGAACCAGAGGATCAGTCCAATATTTTGGTTTCGACTTCCCGGCGAAAAGGGAAAAAATGGCGGAAAGCGGTACGGATCAATGATATTCCGGGCGATTGTTTGGATAATGACGGCACGACCGAGGGAGCCGTACCGGCTATCGGGCCAGATGGGGAGGTCTATGTTGCCTGGTCCCTGAATGAACGTATTTACTTTGACGCCTCCACAGACCGGGGGAAAACCTGGGGAGCTGACGTGGTGGTGGCCGACCAGCCAGGTGGCTGGACGATAGACATTCCAGGCATCTTGCGATCCAATGGAATGCCGGTGACACTGTGTGATCTGAGCGGAGGGCCCCACCGTGGAACCATCTATGTCAACTGGGCCGATCAACGTCATGGGGTAGATGACACCGATATTTTCGTAGCAAAATCTACAGATGGCGGGAAAAACTGGTCAGAACCGATTCGGGTCAATGATGACGACCCAGGGCATCAGCAGTTTTTTACCTGGATGACAATCGACCAAACTACAGGCTATCTGTACTGCATCTTCTACGACCGCAGAAATCATGACGATCTTCAGACAGATGTGTATCTCGCTTACAGTAGGGATGGAGGGAGCACCTGGACCAATGTGCAGGTGTCTGAGGATCCGTTTGTGCCTAACGCTCAGTCATTTTTCGGGGACTACAGCAATATTGATGCTCACGCAGGTCAGACCGCTCTGATCTGGACACGGATGGATGGGTATTTGACCAGTGTCTGGGCTGCCATCATTTCGGATGAAGATTTGGAGTAAATCTTTGCAGCAGAGTATTATTTGAGCCAATTTCCCATTTCATTGAGGAAGTAAATTGCATGGATCCGAATATAGAAATCGCCAGGATACAAAAGTCAATCTCCAGGTGGATGGAACTTCCGCTGGACAAGCTGGTGTTTGACTACACAAAGGAAAATGATCTGATCAAGTTGAACCTGATCACGATCAACCCTCGACACGATGAGACGTTTTTGTTCCACACCACAGAAGGCACGGACAAGATATCTGCGCTTCAACGGATGCTTGAATATGTAGAACTCAAGCATGCCAAGAAACAATCCTTTACTGTCCAATGGGCCCAGAAAGGGAAAAGGGAATTACAAACTTCCTATTTTCGGGCGAGAAATATGTACGAGGTTTTGGACAAGTTTTTTCATGGAAGAAATGCAGAGGGATACATCGTATTTTCTATTCAGTTGAATCCTATTGCCTGATCAGCGTGGTTGCCGAATCTGGATCGGCAA
>CAZLKP010000192.1:0-6002 GCA_964560095.1 uncultured Bacteroidia bacterium | reverse complement strand
TTCCATGAGTCTGAAATAGAGCTTTACACTTTGTTTTTTCTTCTCATCAAAGGAATAATCGATGCACTCTGTAAGGTAACGGAGAGCAAATCCCCGGTCCAAGCCAAAATCGCCAGCCCTTGTAAGCGCCGTAGTCTCCCGGTGTAGGACACCATCCTCCAGTGCTGTTTCGATGTTCGTCTGCCATTTCTCGCTGATCGTCCCAGGCAAATAGGCCCATACGGCAAAGGTGAAAGGAAGCCCTGTCATGGCTTTCCATGCTTCAGCCAGGTCGTATCGATATTGGTACTGTTCCCGAATCCGGATCGCTTCGTCCCCGATTACAATTCCGCCAGTATTCCCCTGAATTTGCCCAAAATGCTTCCTGGCTGGCTTTAACCACCGAACTTCTTTGTTCCAGAAATGCTGAAACAGGATTTGCGCAAGTGCGTTCGAAGATCGCGAATGGCGATCCAGCCACACTTGATCGAGTTGTTCGACCGGTCTTTCAGAAAACAGATAAACGGATTCTACAGGGCCATTCGCCCCAATACACCAGGAGGGGAGGAGTTCCAGTTCTGGTCCAAGGGGTAGTGCCCCCACAGGAATGAGGGCCAGCTGGGCCTGCCCGTCAAACAAGGCTCTGGCACAGTCGCTTGGAGGAAGCAGGTGAAGACGAATCCCAGGGTTATGGCCAAATGCCCGTTTCAAACCGTCCACAAATGGCCAGGTGTTGATGTAGGATACCAGAGCAATGTCGATCATAATGGGGACTGGTTACTGGGTGCTGGTCGAAGGGTAAGGGTTTCATTTGGGCAGGTATGAGTTTCAGGCATTCCGTCTAACTTACCTTTTGCTTTCCCATAGCCTCACCTGCCTCAACCAATCTGTTTACAAATGTCGGGTATCATTGATCTGTTCTGGGTGGGCCCGTCCGTCCCGGTCAATTGTCACGATGGAAAGGCCGGTGTTGCTGTGAGCATATTTTTCCATCTGCTTCAAATCCTGATCGATCAGGCTGCTAAGGATGATACGCAATTGGCGGCCGTGTGAGCACAGAAGAATGTTGTGATTGAAAAAGTCTTTTTTTAACTGAGAAAAAAATCCTTCGGCCCGGCTCCAGGCTTCCACCGGAGATTCTCCTTGTTTGACCTTTTCATGCAGGTGGCCCTGGGCCCATTTTTGAAGCGTGCTTTGGAAATTTTCCCGGTGAGCCGGACTAGGTTTAATTCCTTCATGAACGCCCCAATTTAATTCATTCAAGCCGGCGTGGATAGAGAATGTCTTACCAGATTCTATCCAGGGATGAAGCGTCTGATGCGTTCGCTTGAGTTTGCTGGCAAAGAGGTGTTCAAATGGTACCCTCCTGTAGTGGGTGAAAAAAGCCTTTGCCTGCTCTTTCCCGAATTCATTCAGGTCTGAATCCACTCCGCTTCCCTGAACAATTCCTTTCCGGTTGAAGTCAGTCTGGCCGTGGCGTAAAAAATATAAGGTGATCATGGGTAAAGTGGTCACGGGTCACTGGTAGAGAAGAGTTGAAATCTTCATATAGAGACAGCTTCTTGAAAGTCGGTGAGAACCTTGTATAGTGTGTCGCGCTCATAGGCCTCAAAACCGGCTGATTGAATCAGATCTACTAGCTGAGCAGTACTGAGCGCCGGATTTTGGTCTTCAGCTCCTGCCATGGAATAGATCTTTGTTGTGTCATCAATGGTTCCGTCCACATCGTTAACACCATAGGAAAGCGAAAGCTGGGCGGTTCGCTGGCCGATCATGGGCCAATAGGCTTTGATGTGGTCAAAGTTGTCCAAAAAGATGCGTGAGACCGCATACATTTTGAGATCTTCAATGACTGAGACCTCCGGCAGATGGGAGAGTTCGTTGTTTTGATTTCTGAATTTCAGCGGAATAAATGTTTGGAAGCCACCGCTTTGATCCTGTAAGTCTCGCAGCCTGTTCAGATGGTCGATTCGGTGGGCATAGGTTTCGATCTGCCCGTACAGCATGGTTGCGTTGGTTCGAAGTCCCAGGTCGTGGGCGATTTCATGGAGTTCGAGCCATTCCTCGCTGGAGCATTTCCCTCCGGCAATTTCGTTCCGAATCTCTTCATCAAAGATTTCTGCACCTCCGCCGGGGATGCTTTGAAGCCCGGCAGCAATCAATCTTTCCAGTCCTTCCCGATAGGAAACTTTGGCTTTTTTGAAAATATAGTGAAACTCAACTGGCGTGAGGGCTTTAATGTGGAGATCTGGACGATGCTCCCGAATGGCCCGAAACAGTTGTTCATAAAACGACAGGTTGTATTGCGGCAGCACACCTCCCACAATGTGAACTTCTGTGACAGGTTTATCATCAAAGGCTTTGACCTGATCAAGCATCTCATCCAGGGTCAGCTCCCAGCCATCCTCTCGTTTTTTGATCCTCCGGGAATAGGAGCAGAAACTGCAAGTATAGATGCAAACGTTGGTGGGCTCAACGTGAAAATTACGGTTAAAGTATGTCCGCTTACCATGGCGCTGGGTGCGTACATAATTGGCCAGAAGCCCCAGGAAAGGGAGATTTTCATGCTCCAGGAGATAGATGCCTTCCTCAGGGGTGATTCTGGAGCCATTCAGGACCTTCTCTGCAATAGCCTGATCAGCTTTGGGGAAGTGCTCGCGGAGAGTAAGGGGGTGCAATAAACTCATAAATTGGAGTTGGCAAAACTTTCGATAAGTTTTGAAACTTTTGCAAATATACGACCACTCTCAAAATTTGTTAGAAAAAAAGTAGGTCAGCCGCAATGGCAATTTGGTGTAAATGTATCGAAAAACAGATATGAATACCCGGTCATTTCCTAATGATCAAAGTCTCTACATTGATTGATCTATGAATAAAGGAGGAAGTCCTGCTCAATTGTGGCAAGTTTAGCAGGATTGCACTTTCTGAACATTTGTTCTTAGCCATTTCATCCTTCCTGCAAGAGTTCGGAGATTTTATTAACCAGCCCTCTCCTCTGGCCCTAGTCCTAGTACGTAGCTCACTGATTACTCACCAGGGTATTTGACGCCCCATTCTTCTCGGAGCTGATCAAACAGGCTCACCAATCTCATGGATTCAGCATGTGAAAAGACGGAGCTTTCCAGGCGGCCGTTGCGGATATCCTCCATGGCAGCGGCTGCTTCATATTCGAGGCCGGTAGCCTTGTGAGGCGCTTCGAAGTGCTCCACGATTTCATCATCAATTTCCAGAAAGGCCTCTTGGGCCCGCCAAAACAGCGGCACTCGAATCCGTCCCTTTGTTCCGGATAAGATTGCTTCCTTTGGTCCGTGAACCTCAAAACTGCTGTTGAGCACGGCTTGTGCGCCGTTTTCGTAGCGAAAAAGATAGGCTGATTGGGCATCTACTTTTGTCTCTGATAAGGTAGCCAATGAAGCTACTTTTGTTGGATTTTGCTGAAATACCCAGAAGGCCATCGCAATCGGATAGATCCCGATATCCAGCAAGGCTCCACCTGCCAGTTCGGGATTATACAATCGGCTGGAAAGGTCTCTCGTACCCTGAAAGCTGAAATCTGCATGAAATATCCGTATATCCCCAATTCTGTCTTCATCCAGCCAGGTCCTGACCTGTTTCCAGACTGGTAAAAACCAGGTCCACAAGGCTTCCATCAGGAAAACTCCTTGTTGCCTGGCTGCACGAATCATCTCTTCTACTTCCTGGGCATTGATACCCATCGGCTTTTCACATACCACATGCTTGCCTGCATCTATACTCATCATCACCAGGTCCTTGTGATAGGAGTGCGGCGTGGCCACATACACGACATCTATCTCGGGATCATCGAGGAGAGTCTGGTAGTTTCCGTATGCTGACGCAGCATCGTACGCGCCGGCAAACTTCCGGGCCCTCTCCAAGCTCCTGGATGCAACCGCCTGTATCACGGCATCGGGAATGGTTTGAAGACCCTGGGCAAATTTGTTGGCGATTTTTCCGGGGCCAAGAATGCCCCAACGGACAGGTTGAGTCATGTATTGAATTAAGAGTTGTCTATGCCTAAAATAGGAAGGATATGGCTGGAATAAACCCTGCGGAGGTGATTTTCTCCCTCATACTTTTTAACCGGTAAAACACGGGATCATAGGTGCAGGTGAAGATCTCAATATACACCTCTTGTAGGCATTGACAGGAACCACCATGAGCTGCAGGCTCAGGATTAAGCGGCGACCCATGTTCATGACCCTGAAAATGTTGAAGGGTTCAGAGCGCCTTTTTTGCAATCTCGTCAAGAGATTCACAAGATTTCTCATCAGATGCCCCAACGTAGAAAATGGTTGCAACAGATGGTTGTTGACCTGGGTTGGCATATAGTGTCTGGACAGACAGGCAGCTCACGCCACTCGATGCTTCTGCTACCGGTGTATCCGACACGGGCAATTCTTCCAAGTCGGGCAATGTGCTACTTCCTTCTGCATAAAAAAAGCGTTTGGGGGCATCAGCAAACCATACACCTTCCCGGGCACGGTAAATTCCGGATTCAGGTACTCGGATGATATTTCTGGACAACACCTGATCCAGAATTTCTCCATCTTTCTGATCAAAGAAAATGACGACTGGGCCTGAGTAGCCTTTGGGTATGTAGATATCGACCCCTTTCCATCGACTGAAAAGATTGGAATAAAAAATGAGGAGAAGAATCAGGGCGAGGACAGGTACCCCGATGTAACTCAGGAGTTTCTTTGAGCTAGGTGACATAAAATAAACATATTAACGCCAACAAAAATGACCATCTTTTTTCCTTCGTCAAAACAAGGTTTTCAGATACGTGGGGTTCTGCCCGGCCGAACTACTGTTTTTTTTGTTATTTCAGTCACCCAACATCCAGATTCATGCACGAAGAACCTTTTTTTACAAATGATGCCATCGTCTTGGGCCTGTTATGTCTGGTCCTGGCATTCGTGTTTATCACTTCTTCCAGTTCCAACCCTCGGTGGCAGAAATTTTACCGCATTGTTCCCCCGTTGCTTCTCTGTTACTTTTTGCCGGCCTTGCTTACCTGGCCACTTGGTTTGATCGACGGAGAATCATCCAGCCTATACAACCCTGTCACCAGTCGATATCTGCTTCCTGCTGCCCTGATTCTTCTATGTATTTCGATTGACCTGAAAGGCATTATTGGTCTGGGCCCCAAGGCGTTGATTATGTTTTTTACTGCAACGACGGGTATTGTTATTGGTGGGCCTATTGCGATTCTCCTGTTCAGTGCTGTTGCACCTGGAATTGTAGAGTCGAATACTGGCGAGCCTATGTGGACAGGGCTTTCCACAGTAGCCGGCTCCTGGATTGGTGGTGGGGCCAACCAGGCTGCGATGAAGGAGATTTACGAAGTGAGTGACAGCCTGTTTGGGTCAATGCTGGTGGTAGATATCGTTGTAGCGAACATATGGATGGGCTTTTTGTTGTATGGGGCCAGCATTTCGAAAAAGGTCGATGGCTGGTTGAAGGCAGACAGCTCTGCCATTGATGACCTTAAGAATCGGGTGGAGTCATACAGTGCCAGCGTTGCCCGAAACCCGACCACCACGGATTACTTCAAAATTCTTGCGGTGGCTTTTGGCGGAACAGGGCTATCCCACTGGTTGTCTCAGCTCATCACGCCTGTATTTATTCAGCATGAAGCATATCTCACCGATATTGGGTTGAGTTCGCTGACCTCTGGTTTCTTTTGGTTGATTGTATTTGCGACCACAATAGGCGTGGCCATGTCCTTCACGAAGGTCCGAAAGCTGGAAGGGGCCGGAGCTACCAAAATTGGTTCGGTATTCATTTATCTTCTGGTGGCCTCCATCGGAATGAAAATGAATCTGGGTGAGGTATTTAACAACCTGGATGCATTTGCGATTGGCCTTGTTTGGATGTCGATTCATGTAGGATTACTGTTGCTGGTAGCCAAACTGATCCGGGCTCCGTTTTTTTTCGTGGCTGTGGGGTCTCAGGCCAATGTTGGGGGAGCTGCTTCCGCGCCCGTCGTGGCTTCTGCCTTT
>CAZLKP010000191.1:6025-8827 GCA_964560095.1 uncultured Bacteroidia bacterium | reverse complement strand
GTATTTGCCAAAACTCGCCACCGGCGAATGGATTGGTGCCTGGGGTCTCACCGAACCCAACACCGGATCTGACGCCGGGAACATGAAGACTTTTGCCAAAGAAGATGGAGATTACTACATCATCAATGGCGCCAAAAACTTTATCACCCACGGCATCAGTGGGGATGTAGCAGTGGTCGTGGTGCGAACCGGAGAGCCGAGAACCAGAAATAATGCGACTGCTTTTGTCATTGAGTCCGGAACACCCGGGTTCAAGGCTGGAAAAAAAGAAGACAAGCTTGGAATGCGGGCTTCAGAAACAGCAGAACTGATTTTTGAGGACTGCCGTGTCCACAAATCTCAGATCCTGGGCAAGGTAGGAGAAGGCTTTAAGCAGTCTCTCGTGGTGCTGGATGGCGGAAGAATCTCCATTGCTGCCCTTTCACTTGGTATCGCAAAAGGCGCTTATGAGGCTGCGCTACAGTATTCCAAGGAACGCGAGCAGTTCGGTAAGCCCATCCACGAGTTTCAGGCCATTTCCTTCAAACTGGTCGATATGTGGAATCGGATTGAGGCAGGTGAACTGATGACCTTCCGGGCCGCTGACCTGATCAATCGCAAAGAGCCGGTAACGCAGGCATCCGCCATGGCCAAGCTCTACACCAGTGAAACCGCTGTGGCCGTCGCCAATGAAGCTGTCCAGATCTTCGGCGGCTATGGATACATCAAGGAGTTTCCGGTAGAAAAATACTACCGTGATGCCAAGCTCTGCACCATTGGAGAAGGAACCAGTGAGATTCAGAAGCTGGTAATCGCACGCGGATTAACTTGATGCCTGCACTTGCTCGGAGCTTAGCACTAACCTCCCCATTCAATTCCTGTATGTCCTCAGCAGGTGGTAACAGAAAACTATCAAAGGTCGGCATTGACTTATCTTACTGACTGTCGGGAAAGCATCGCTTTCCCGACAGGTTTTTGAGATGCCTGGACCAGTGACCAGGTATGTTGGCACATCTATGCTGATCGCAGCAGAATTGGAAGTCCAACTCTGTATGGTTTTTTTTTGATCAATGAATGCCGCTGTGGTGAAATTGAGGAGTTTGGAGATAATCTGCCTAATAAACTCCGGGCCATGGGAATCGCGGAGTTCTGGTATGTTATTGTCCGGGTAAGGGGTGAATACAGAGGAGGATCCCGTACCTCGAATATTAGCCAGGTAGGAGGAGGTGCCCAATACATCCGCGGGCGCTACATTTGAGGAGTTTCCCATCGGGAAAACCACTGTTTTCAATGGGCGAAATGTAGGAGATTACCGCCTGAAGGCGCTCACCCAGGATGGGCAACAACGCTATTCTAATACCGTGGAATTAGAGCATCACAGAGATCGCGTGTGGCCAAGTCATGGCGAGGATGGCTGGTGGCTGCACAGTCGGTCAGGGCAAACAGATTTGCAGGTAAGAAATGGCAACAAATCGAATGGAGAAATGGCCTGAGCGACATGTTCATTCCTGCTTAGCATTTGCCTGGCGGCACCTATGTAATTCGCTGGTTCGATGGTCAAAGGAATCATTCGGCGCTTGTGACGCATGAATGATTGGGGAAACCGCAGGGAGCCACATTGCCAGGTAGATATATTTTTGGTGGAAATTTTTATAAATGACTATTTCAAAACGTGTAATAATCGACTTGTTTTTGTATCTTGAGCCTAAAACCATAAATAATTTGACTATGAAGCGTTTTTACTTATTGATGTGTTTGGGAGCGATGTTGTCGCCAGCATTTGGGCAGATTATCATTGATGGCAACATCACGGAGGCAGACTGGGGAACAGCCTTGTCCGAGGTAGATGGGACATCTGCTCTGCCAACCGACGGATTTGGGGCTGATTATGAGTTGACAGCCTTTCACGCAAATTTCAATGGATCTGAGTTGAAATTTGCTTTGGCTGGCCAGGTGCTCAACGACAATTCCATTATTATGTTTGTGGATGGAGATGCAGGTGGATACACAGATTGCAATTTCGGACGGCTTGATGCGCCACAAGGCATCAACAATATTAGTGATGGTATTGTATTCGATACAGGATTCTCTCCTGAGTTTGCTGTTTGTATTGAGAATTTCGGGGGTACATATTTTTGGAATACGTATATCCTGAGTGGTACAGCGGGAAGCGGTGGAGGTCCGAAAACATATCTAGGATTTGATAATACTGTGGACCCGATTATTGTTCCTTCAGGGATAAGTATTGGTACGAATCCAGCGGGTGGAGGCAGCAAATCCCAGGGATTCGAGATGTCTTTCCCCACTACCACCCTTCCTTTTGCGCCTGGTGCTGAGGTGAGAATTATGGCTATGCTCATTGCCAACAACGGGTTTTTATCCAATCAATTTCTGACTCCTGCTAGTTTGGGGGAAGGAAGCTTTGGCAATCTTCCCTTTAGTTTTGGTGCTTCAACTCCTAATTTTTTCACCTACACGCTTCCCACCCTCCCCGTCGAACTCGCCTCCTTCTCCGGTGAGATGAGTCTCATCGGTACCGCCCTCTCCTGGACAGCTACTGAAGAAGGGTTTTCTCACTACGAAGTACAGCGGCTGAATGGTGAGGGTGCATTTGCTCAGATCGGTCAAGTGGAGGCCCGCGGAGAAGCAGGAGTTGCCACCACTTACGAATTCCTCGATCAGGCACCTTCAGGCATGGATAAGCTTGTCTATCGGCTTGCGATGGTGGATATTGACGGCACAGCAAATTATTCCCATCAAATTGAGCTCGCGACTGCCGATCAACCCGTCACCCTGAGCCCCAATCCTACTGGCGGGCAACTC
>CAZLKP010000191.1:0-6015 GCA_964560095.1 uncultured Bacteroidia bacterium | reverse complement strand
AACTCACTGTCGAGCTACCGACTCCGGTTCAGGCTCATGGCTTAGTAGAAGTCTATGACATGCGTGGTCAGCGCATCTGGTCTTCTGAGCTGGAAGCATCCGGTCAGACTCGCTGGACTTTTGATTTTGATCAACTCCCTGCCGGTGTCTATCAGGCTGCGGTACGTTGGGATGGCCAGCAGTCTGTGCATCGCATTACCCTGTATTAATTTACTCAATACTAGGGAAAGGCCCCTTTCCCTGGCTTCTGTATTATAGGTCGTCATCGATGTCCGGTGGCGGCCTTTGTTATGTTGGCTGGTCTGACAACTGATTGGCCGCTATTTCTCAACTGAAACCTGAGAAGTATTAGTATTTTTGCTAACTATTATAGTAATTGATCCTCAATACGAATCATTTCCGTCTGAAGACGGTCTTTCCGTTGATTCCGTAGAAAATTGGATATTGCAGTCATGATGAAGCGCGCCCTGTCTGGATTGGTCAGCAACCTGATCTTGTTTTTCCTGAAAATGCTTCTCGTGGCAGGGGCTGTTTTGTTGCTTCTGGTTCAAAAAGGGGCTTCACTTGTCCGGCATCCGGGACGCTTTCACAGGAAATTCTACCTTCCGGTACGCCGTCCCAGCCGTTTATGGGTTTATGCAGGTGCAGCCGTGGCTATTTTGCTACTTCCTCTGGCTCTCGTTCCCGTTAATCAATCGGCGCCCGGACCAATCTATTTTGCATCAAATCTCCTGATTCCGGAAGAGTCTATGGCGTATGTGGGCAATGATTCCCTCTTCAGGGAAACACTTGTCGGCATGGGGCATCGACTCAACATAGATCCGTCCTGGATTCTGGCTGTTATGTTTCACGAATCCCGCCTCAATCCCGCTGCCCTCAATCACCGAGGAAGCGGAGCCACCGGCCTGATCCAGTTTATGGGCCCTGCGCTGAAAGACATTAACCAACGACTGGGAACCCGGTATTACCTCTCCGACTTGCGAAGAATGGATGCCGTCAGTCAACTTCGTCTCGTGGAGGCTTATTATGAGATGGTGCAGGAAAGATACGGACCCATTCGCAATTTTACCGATGCTTACCTCGCAGTGCTGTTTCCAAGGTCTGTCGGTAAGTCTCCCGGCCATGTTCTGTTTTCCCGGCCATCCAGGCGATATTTGCAAAATTCCGGGCTGGATATGGACAAAGACGGTCGGGTGACGGTGGGAGATATCTCGACCCGGCTGTTTCGCATGTTCCCGGATCTAAGCGATCAGGGTATGGTGCATGGTACGTCCTGATCAGAACATGTTGAGTTGGCCATCTCCGGGTCCGCGAAATGCCGCTGGGTTATAAGGGGGCATGGACCGATCTGTAAAAATTATTTTCGCAGGAGCTTGAAAAAGCGCGAAAATCCCTCAGCCAGTTTGAGTGTAGGCAATTAACCCTCTTTGCTTCTGTATGTTATCCAGGTTCGCTGGGGTATGCAGACTAGTGTTTCAGTAGGTTTATGGTTGTGAAGCGGCGTAGCCAAAGACTTTTTTAAGCAATTCGGTGGTTCTGGCTACAGGGTCCTGTCGGATCTTCTGTTCCTCTATGCTGAGCTTGAGAAACAGGCCATCTAATGCCTTATCTGTGGCATATTTCACGATATCTGTTTCCACTTTCCGTCTTACCAGAGGAATTTGGTTGTAGGTCGTGGTCAGGTTTTCCCAGATCTGAGCAGCATTTACCTGTTCGAGTACTTCTTCGATCCGTGGGGCAAAGGCCTGGTAGAGCTGGGTACGTGTATTGGTTTCGAAATAGTCCGTTGCTGCTCGGGGATTTTGTCCCAGAAGAATGTCGCGGGCATCGGCGATGGTCATGCTGGTGATGGCCGACCTGAATATCGGCGCAGCTTCTTTGGCTCCTTTTTCAGCCCCTTCGTTTAACCGGGCAACAAAATTGTCCACCAGGTTGTTGAAACCGAGATCCCTGAGTTTGTCTGCGGCGAACTGTGCTTCAGGGGGAAATGGGATAAAGACCGTGGGATCATTGGTAAATCCGCCATCCTGGCTCAGGGTGGTAACCGCTCGCGTGGTACCTTCGGCAAGTGCCTGTTTCAACCCCTGAATAATTTCTGCCTGTGTGGGAGTGGTATCAACTTCTCCGGCTGCCTGTTCGAGAATCATCAGCAACTGATCACAACCGGTCAGCGTAAAGAGAGTAAGTGAAAATAGGAAGATCCGAATTCGTTTCATGATGCAGAAATGTTATGTAGTCGGGAAACTGGGACTGGGTGTTCAATATTCGGCAAGAATTCTGACAATTCGATAGGAATCTGGTCACATCAAGGTGTAAATTGAAAGTTGAGGCGAGTGGATATGAGCGAAGAAAGACGCAAGTAGGTTTTTCACAGAGCCAAATTGTTGAGGCAATGTTTCAAAAGGAGGCAGGTATTTGGTGGAATTTCCCGGTCTGGTGGTCCGTTCGTCTGATCCTGGTTATCTGTCTCAGTCACATGAGCTGTACGGTGCAGCATATCAGCGGGCGGGAATCCTTTGAGCCTCCGGTACTTAATGAGCTGGCATTTGTAAGCAACGGCTATCTGCGAGCCCTGGCCGCCACGCCGATCTATTGGTATCCCTGGGAAAAACAAGCCCTGGAGCGCGCGAAGCGTGAGGGGAAATTGCTCGCTATTGACATTGGAACGACCGCCTGTTATCCCTGTCAGTTGCAGGAGCGATTCGTGTATCAGGATTCTGCTGTGGTTCAAATCATGAACGATCGGTTTGTATCCATCAGGGTGGATCGTTTTGAGCGGCCTGACCTGGCCAGGAGATACCTGACCCTGCTGGATTCTGGTGGCGGCGGATGGCCCCTGCAGGTCATCGCTTTGCCGGATGGACGTCCCTTGGTGGCGGGAAACTTTCTGACCCAAGAAAGATGGCTGTCTGAATTGAACAAGGCATACGATTTCTGGGATATGTCGCCTGTGGAAGCGGAGCGGCAGGCATCGGGGATGTGGAGGAAGATTCGAGAGGCCCTGGCCTTGCCAGAACCTGCCGATCAAAGATATGCCCCCGGCGCATGGGGGCCAGATGCCATCATCCCTGCCTTGGACCTCCCCAACGGAGGAAGACCGGGAGAGCCTAAGTTTCCGATTGTTACGCCCTATCTGGCCCTTCTCAGCACCGCAGGATCTGAATCAAAGGTTGAAGTCAATGCCATCAACCAAAGATACTTGCGAACCCTCACCAGCACTTCTATTTACGATCACCTGGGTGGGGGAATCATGCGATGCGCGGAAGATCGCCAATGGAGGTACCCCTGTTTTGAAAAGACCTTGTATGACAACGTGTTGCTTCTCAGGCTGCTCGCTGCTCAGCATCGCCTGGATCCCCGGCAGAAGTGGGTGCACTTGATGGAGGAGGTCTGGGCGTTTATCCAGCGGGATCTGCGGGGGGCTGGCTATGGGTATGCTGCTGCCCTGAGACCGGACAGCGAAGGGGAATTGGGTCGATATTATGTATGGCCGGAAATCGAAATACGTGCTGTGTTGGGAGATGAGGCGGGTCCTTTCATTCATGCATTCAATGTAAAGCAAGGTGGGAATTGGGCAAAAGGGCAAAATGTGCTGTACAAATCGCTGAGCGACCAGGATCTTGCCACCGGATATAATCTTAATGTGGTTGAGTGGCAATCGATGCTGGAAACATGGAAGGATCGCCTCTTTGAGGCCAGGTTGCAGCGGGTAAAGCCAGAACAGGATGATATGCAGATCACCGGCTGGCAGGGCCTGCTCGTGTCAGCCCTGGTAGAGTCTTATCTCGCTACCGGAGATGGCCGCTGGCTGAATGAAGGGCTGAAACTGGCCGATCACATCCGGATGAATTGCCTCCGTCCCGATGGTAGTCTGTGTCATTTCATTTCGGGTGGATACCCGGAGGGAGACGGATTTTTATCTGATTACGCATTTGTGTTGGAAGCCTTTTTCCTGTTACACCAGGCAACCCTGGAGGAAACCTGGATCAACACCGGCATGGAGTTAATCCGGTACCTGCTTGCTTATCATTATGAGCCAGCAACCGGCTGGTTTATCTCAGAGCCTGCCTCTTGTCGGGACTGGATGCGGCAATATGATCTGGAGGACCAGGCATTACCCTCCGCTCAGGCAGTACTGGCTCAGCAATTGTTTTTGGCATCCTGGCTGGTAAATAAGCCAGAATACAGGGGAATGGTGCGGAATCAATTGGCCAGCATGTCGGGTCGGACAACTGAGTCTCCATTGACATTTGCTTCCTGGATGATGCTTGCCGCCTCGTTTTCCGAGCCAATGATCATCATTTCTCTCGGGCAGCGAGAGGGAATGGAGTGGTTCAGGGATGTACACCGGTATCTTCCGACCCGGGTTCTGGTTACAGGCGCTCATGGCATGCGCTATGCTAATGGCACCGGGGCAGCCATGACCATGAAAATAGGGCTGGAATCAGCAGTTTCTTTCAACTCCGTGGCTGAGGGTGATCGCTTTCTCCGCGATAAACTGGGAATACCCTGATTTTCGCTTATTTCCGGGAAAATGTGGGTTTTCGCTTTTCCAGAAATGCCCGGGTCCCTTCTTTTCCGTCTTCAGACACGATAGCATCTCCGAAAAAGGTCCGCTCGACTTCATAGCCGGCTTTCTGGTCAAATCCGGCCTGAACGGCTTTCAGGGTATAGGCCACAGCCAAAGGAGATTTGCTGTACACCTTTCGCAGAATTTCCTGGCAAGTCTCAATCAATTCTCCTCTTGTGGTCAGGTGATTGACTAGCCCTATCCGGTAGGCTTCGTCGGCTTGTATCATTTCGCCTGTGATCAGCAACTCGGTGGCGCGGCCTTTGCCAACGAGCAATGGGAGCCGCTGGGTGCCCCCGTATCCGGCCAGCAGACCCAGGTTAACCTCGGGCTGGCCAAAGCGAGCATTTTCTGATGCCACGCGGAAGTGGCAGGCCATCGCCAATTCGCAGCCTCCTCCCAGAGCAAATCCATTCACGGCCGCTATCACTGGCTTTGCCGAATGCTCAATGTCGAAAAACACTTCCTGGCCAAACTGGCTGGCTTCCACGGCGTCTTCGGCGCTCAGGCCAATGAGCTCAGAAATATCTGCCCCTGCGGCAAATGCCTTGTCACCGGCACCAGTGATGATGGCTCCTAGTACCTCCTCGTCTGTTTGAAGGTCGGCTATCACCTGCTTGAGTTCCTCCAGTAATGAGCGCTTCAGTGCGTTCATGACTTTGGGCCAATTAAGCTTGATCAACAGGGTTTGGTTCAGTTTTTCGAGCTGAAGTGATTCGTACATGGTGCTTGATTTAGATTCCGGAAAGCAATCTCCAGTAAAACTACGCCCTAGTTGTTTAGGGGGCAAAAGAATGTTGAAGGGGTTCCCAGTCACTGGTCACTGGTTGCTGGGTATAAGGTTCAGATACTTGATTCCTCTATTCCTCCTCCCAGTTGGGTTTTGTGTCTGAGCTATGACCAGGAGTCTCTCGGTCATGAGGGTTGATGGAGCCAACCTTCCCTGAGTTTAAACCAGGCAAAAAAGGACTCAGTGATAACGGAGATCTGGTCGACTCCATGGGTGAAACAATCTGGTGTACAGACTGGGTGATGGTAAAAAATTGATTGGCCAGGGGTCGGAAAGCTTCCATCTCTGCTAACTTGGCCTATCGCTGCGGGACAACGGTTTGTGGTACATCCAATATTCAATCTGACTTCCTGCTTCTTTACGGATTCTTTCCGAGTTTGCAGTGAAAATTATTTCCCGAACATGACCGCCCTCTCTTTCCTCACCCATCTCCGGCACAAACCCGATCCGCTTTCTGCAGCTGCAGACCTGATTCGGCAAGCTGATACACGCTTGTCTGAGGGGGAATGTGAGGCCTTGTACGAGGAAATAGCCATAGAAATCAAGGATTATCCGGAGCTTAGCCAGCGCTGGTTACAGATCGATTCTGAATTTGCGCATTACTGTTTTCGGCAGGCGGCCGCTCTCTATTTCACGATCTAATTCATATCCGGTA
>CAZLKP010000190.1:0-8833 GCA_964560095.1 uncultured Bacteroidia bacterium | reverse complement strand
AGCGTGAGGATGATCCGCTGGAGTTCCTCCCGGGTGGATTCATCCAGTGCCCCGAACGGTTCGTCCAGTAACAGTATGGATGGTTTCATGATCAATGCTTGGGCAATGGCAACCCGTTGACACATCCCTCCTGACAACTCATGAGGATATTTGTTCAATGAGCCTCCGAGCCTTAGTTTTTCCAAAAGAGATGCTGATTCCTCCAGGTGCTGTTTCCTTAGCTTCTGCCAATGGCCTCGGTTCCATACTCGGTTCAGAATTGATGATTGATCTAACATCAATCCGAAGGCGACATTTTCCTGGGCTGTCAAGTGAGGGAAGAGCGAATACCGTTGGTAAACAATACCCCGGTCCCGACCTGGCAGATCAATTCTCTCTGGGACGCCCCGCCGATATACATAGACACTCCCTGAGGTAGGGGGATGGGTTCCGACAATCGCTCTGAGTAATGTCGACTTGCCGCACCCGCTTGGCCCCACCAGTGCGACAATCTGACCTCGGATAATCTCTAGATCGATTTCATGCAGTACCCGGAGATCTCCAAAGGCATGGGATAAGTTTTTAATCTTCAGCACAGGGTCTGTCATGGCGCTCAATCTCAAGTTTTTTGATACCAGGGACACGACCAGTCACGTAGTTTATTTAAACCAAAGGTCAACACCGCTGCATACAGAGTCAGGATTACAATGAGGGGATAGACCACTTCGAAACGAGTTGCTTTGGTCAAGACACGAATGCGGTATCCGAAGCCTTCGCCAGCGACAATCTGCTCTGCTGCGATCAGATAGACGAGCGCCGGACCGATCATCAGAATACACAGATCAATCACTTTGGGTAGAATGTAAGGAAAAATGACCTGAGAGATCAATTCCCAGTTGCTGGCTCCCAAAGTATAGGCCTTGAACTTCAGTTCATCCGGATAATCCTGCACGTATTTTGAAATGGTCAGAGTAACAATCGGCATCGATCCAAATACAATTATGGCTAGATACATCTCAAAATCGATTCCTGCCATTTTGAAAAAGATGGGCATTGCTGCCGTTGGAATAATCCGTGAGAAAAAGTACATAAGGGGCGATATCGAAGCGTTCAGCTTCAGAAAACACCCCATGAACACGCCTGCAACGATTCCCCCAGCCATGCCTACGGCCAGACCGGTAAATAGCCGCCCAAGCGTTGCCCTGGAAGCCTCCCAAAGGACTCTACCCTCTAGGAAACCTTCTGATTTTTCTTTCGGTTCCGCCTCCATCCCCATGTCTTGCATGGCGAGTGCCAGCAGTTCCTGTTCATTACTCTGATACTCCGCTTTTTTCTCGATCAGATAAATACAGCCACTCCACAACTGCTGCCAGGTCGGAATGGTCCGGCTTTCCGGGTTTTTCTGATGCTGTGAATAGGATAAAAAAGAATACAAACCCAACATGACGGCCAGTGCAATAAGTGCAAAGCCGACCGATGACGATTTGGATATTTTTTTACCGATCATAAAAGAGCGTGTTAATGAACGCTACCCGCCTCGCATTTATGAGTCAGATACCTCTGTAGTGAAAATCACTTATTTGTCCCCGCGACCGCCTTGATATATTGAGTATCAAAACAAAGTGCGGCAGTAGAGTGGTCGGTATAGGCCCCGTAGGCCAATTCCGGCATTTTATCCTTCTCGGTCAAACCTTTGGATAGCGTCCAGGGAAGGATATGCTCTGTCATCACCGCTGGAAGATCATCGCCTTCAAAAAGAGCGATGCCTTTTCCTGGGGTAGAGTAGAACTTGGTTTCTTTGACAATGACTCGCATCTCTTTCAGACCCAAACCCGCGAATCTCTTTCCCATCGAGACCAGCGTCTTATCTGCAGATGCTTCAGACTCCATCAATTTGCAAACGGTGTAGTAGGTATCAGCAACCGCACAGGCGAAGGCTTTGCCACCTTCCTTATTGAGTGAATCTCTAGAGGCCGTAACCATATCAATAATGTGACCCTCGATCAGTTTCGAATCAAAAAGACGCTTCAGGTCACTTTTAGCCTTCAGCGTTTCCATAACCACGGGATTCCAGGTTACGCCAGCATCGATTTTTCCGCTCTGCAGCACCACACCCACCTGAACCGGATCGAGATTTTCAAACGTGTAGTCCTGAGGATTTTCTCCGAGCTTCTCCAGTCCCTTATCAAAGGTATATTCGGAAACACTGGAGGAAAGTCCGCGGACTTTTTTGCCTTTCAGATCTTTGACAGATTGAATGGAAGGCTGGACTAGACAGGCATCCGCCCCCGCACTGGTTGATGTTGGCAAAATGGCTACGGCCTTACGCGACACCCCGGGTGCCAGACTGTCGATATTCGTAAGACAGGCGGCATCAACGGATCCATTAACAAATAATGTGATACAAGTGTCATAGTCTGTATCCTTGACGACCAGATCTACATTCCATTTTTTTTCGATCGGCCCCATTTTCCCTTCCTCCCCATCAATCAACCCGATATCCCAGGCTGTCAGGAAGGTGCCGCTCCATGATGGGTACTCACTTACGGCAATCGAAAATGACGGTGTTGCAGCCTTTGCGAATCCCGTCATCATAACAGTCGCCATGATTAATACAGTCAGCATTTTTTTTCTCATCTTGATCTCCTTTTCAATTTATATTTTATGATAATTTATATGGTCATCTATATCCCTGCTTACTCAGGGAGCCTTTCTTTATCCTGTGGATCAGAAACCGTTTCGTCTGCCTTGATTGTTGCTACGGGTTCTTCATTAAAGATCTCGTTGAGGAATTCAGACTCGGCTTCCATGCCTCCTGCCAGCTCCATGAATTCTGCTTCCTGACGTGCGGTGTCTGTGCCCGCCAGCCGTGACGTCACTTCCGCTTCCGCTTTCGCCTGTGAAACCGACTCACGCAAACGGCGCAGATCATCTGCGGTTCCGTCCGTCGCGATACCTGCCAAGGCTTCACTGGCCGCACGGGTTTCTCGCGCCATGGCCACATCAGCCACGCTGCGCTCTCTCTCATCGATCAAATCCTGCAGTTCACGGTGCAGAGATTGAAGCTGAACCTCATAGCCTTTGGCTTCTTTTTCGCTATGTTCCACATCCTGATCCAGGCTTTCCTTACGCTGCATGAGCAACTCCAGAGAATTTTTAAAATCCTGGTAGGCTTTCATGCATTTCAAAAATTCAGGATCCTGCTGTGATTCTTCCCTAGTCTTTCCCTTGGCCAGCTTCGCCGCCATCGCTTTTGCCCCACTCATCAACCTTTGCTTCTTTTCGATTTCTGCATTCGTGGAGTGCAGTTCACTGCGTTTACGCTCGACATTGCGTATCAAGCCCGCAATGGCGTTGCGGACTTGTAAAATGGATTCACGTTTCTTTTCGACAACCTCGTCGAACCGCGCCCGGACGACATTCGGATCTTCATTGAGGCCTTTGGAACTGGCATCTATTTTCCCTGTCAGCAGGTAGCCGACAGAACGGAATAATCTGGCAATAGCTTTAAACATAACGCTTCCTTCTCTTGTTTCTACTCTGCATGACGCAGATAGTGTTGTTCATCTTCTCTGGTTGTGCTTTTTCTGATGGTATTCATCCTGTTTTCTACTTCTTCAGCAATACGAAGGCGTGACTCCAGTTCATCGCGCATCTCTGCCAATGCCTGTTTGTTGCCTGAATGAATGGAGCTTTTTTTCATTTGACCTATCAAAAGTCCGAGGCTTTCAAGACTTTTTTCCACCTCACTAATTAGAACTTCTCTCTGCTGTAGTAACCCTGCTTTGATAGACTCATTTTGAATCTGTCCCGCTGTTTTCCAGAGGTCAAGCCCCTCCTCCAGATAATCCACGCTTCTTTGAAATAATTTATCCACATTGGCTACGATGTCGAAAGCGTTGTAGGCGAGAGAATCTGATTCCTCCCGCATCAGGGCTACAGCGAGGGTTCGCAAATCCTGTAAAAGATTCTCCGTCCTGGCATCTCCATCCATACTGAGTTCCCGGTATAAATTATCGAGCTTCGTGTCCCGCTCCGTTTCCACCGACTGACGCCATTCGGTGATTAGCCGCTGCGACTCGCTACTCCATCCAAAGATCAGCCGGTTGAGATAAATGCCCCCTGAAATCAGAAACATGCTGGCACCGACAGCGAGGGAAAAGAACCCCCAATCCCCGACGAGCCAGGCTGCGAAAAGACAAAGAATACCGAGTGTGGCCGGCGTTAATGTGATCCAGTCCAGCGGACTGAGGAGCACTTTGTTTCGGATTTCTTTTTCTTTTTTGTTCATGAGAAGTTAAGGTAAATTTTCATACTTACCCACTACAAAACTGACGCTCTGAGAATCTATTGAATCGCGCACTCCCAACTCTGCGATGTGCCGGATTCTGTCAGAATCGACACCATTTTCAACCAGGAGCTGAACCGCCTCTCGCGCCCGGGACTGCGCCAGTTCCAGAGCCGCCTGCTCGTTGCCGTCACCCGCCCTAACCTGTCCGGTGACCAGGATGTAATATTCAGGCCAAGAATTAAGCGTCGCGGCCAGTTTACGCAGATCGTGCTGGCTCTGCACATTCAATCGCGAAGTTCCTCTACCGAACTGGATAGGATTCACCTTGAATTCACCCACTTGTTTCAGTTGATTCCACTCAGCTTCACTGAGCGGACGTAAGCGGCTTCGGTCGCGCATCCCTGCTTCCTGCATCTGATTAGAAAACCCGTCTGATTTCATTTCCAGTAGAATCCTATCGTAATACAACGTTTCCAATTTTCCCTCAGTCGGGTTCGACTTGAATACGCCCGTCTTCATCAGCACATCGGTTACCTTGATGATAATATCTTCCATATTGTCAAAAGAATGAAATGAGGGTTGCAATCCGAAGTGAGCATAATTCTCCAGGGTGTTTTTCCATTGTATTCCTTTGACAATCTCCAGGGCGGCCTCGGAAGATATCGTATGGCCTGTTGCCTGCGCATCCTCCATGACTAGTTTAGTCATGTTATCCTGATAGAGATATGCGGTTCTGGAATAGGATTCTATAAATGCTTTGACGACTTCATAATTTTCCAGCAGGAAGCCCCTCTCCACAACCAGAACATCCACGATGTAGCCTTTGACCATCGAGCTATCCAGCAGCACTTGTGCCCTGGGATCGCGGAGCGCACGGGTCACTTCCGGTTCCCACATGGCATAAGCGGTATGCTTCTTTCCCGCTCCAGCCTCGAATTTTTTGAACACATCCTGCGAGCCAACTGAATGGACCATCCACTTTTTTTCCGGAAACTCCGGTAAATTGAAATTGGCCAGCATGACCCTGGCGAGAAACTCTGAAGGTGAGTCGGGGGTCAGCACAATTCTGGCATCCCGATGGTTTAGTCCCTGAATGTTTTCCACATCTTCTCGGTAGGCGATTATCGCATCAGCTCCCACCGTCTCGTCCAGCACATAGGCAATGGTTGCCGGAAAGTCGCCGGCTTCCGCTCCACACTGGATGAAGGAATTTACAGGAAAGACCGCCATCTGGATCTTACCCCGCTGGAGTGCTTTTAGTCGGCTCTGATAATTTGCCCCGTCATCCTTGAGGACTAACTTGATACTTTGCTCTTTAAGCCTTTTGTTAAAAGCGTCAGAACGAAGCACGCAATACCCCGAAAAACTGTCTAATCCGAGCCTGACGACGTGATCATATTGCCCGTCCGAGCCCGTCTGACCGGCAAGATAATCAGAGCGGAGACGGTTGACTTGAGGCAGGACTAGATATTTGGCGATGGCGACGATGCAAGCAGCGATCCCTATCCATAAAACAATGGCAATGAGGATACTCAGAGGGGACCGCTGTTTCATAGTCCACCCCTCACGATTTCCTCGCGGCGGACTTAAGCACGGAAACGACAACAACGACAATAAGCAGAATGAAAAAGACAATACTGAAATCAAAGCCACCGCTGGATGATCCGTTGCCGGGTGCAGGAATCGACGACGGCGAAGCCGACTTTACCGGGCTCCGCTCCCCGATAGGCGTGTCCCCGGAAACCGTTAATGCGGTCAGCATGGACTGAGCCACTTTCATCGGCAATCCATCCAATGCGGCAAAGGCCTGATCCGCTGGACCTGATGCGGACTCCCGGCCCACCTCCGCCAGCACCTCGCGTATCGCCTGTTTGAGTGCCTGAGTGTCATTTGCTTCCCGATAGGAGTGCACTTTCGTCGCTAAGGTGTGCTTTTGCCCCATATCCACACCAATCACATCAGTGATTATGCCTCTGGAGATGATCTGGGGTGTATAAGTTTCGACGAGAGATTTGTCACTAGCTTCCCCGTCTGTAATGACAAGCAGCCGGTAAGAACCATAGCCATACTGCTCTTTTCTCGCGTTCATCAAAGTGTCCGCAGCTAGTTTCATAAACTCTCCCAAAGGGGTCGATCCCTGGGCTTGCAGGGCATCTACCGCCTGGAAAAAGTCGTCATCATTCCGTGGGCCCAACGGATAAACCCACTTATCACCGGAGGATTTAAAAATGAGTAACCCAATCTCTGTTTCCGGTGAAAGACTAGCAACAACTTCTTTGAGTGCCTCCTTGGCCAATTCGATTTTAGTCTGGTTGGTTCCGGGCATCGGGTTTTTCATTGACCCAGACGTATCCAGAAGAATGACGACGTTGTCTTTATAGACATTACTCGCGTGTGCCGTGAGCACACTCGCCAGTGCCATCAACAGAAACAGTCTGATTGTTTTCATATCCCCGCTCGTTCGGTTAGAAGTTGAAATCCGCATCGTTCATCACTTCAGGTCGAACGCGAATGAGTCTGAATTCGACGCGCATGTTGGTTTCTGCCTCGGACATGTTTGACGGCTTAGGAATAATCGGCTCAGATATCCCCACACCCATGGGCTGGATCTGACTGATATCCAGAGGGACTTTTTGCTTATTTGCATAGGTGACGACCGTATTTTTCACTTCCTCGGCCCGCTTGCGGGAAAGATTCAGCGCTGCTTGCATCGTTTCACGAGGATTAACCCCGGAAGCACCATCGAATTCACCCTGCTCGATAGATTGCACCAAAGCCTCGGTATTTTCTAAGTCCAACTTTTTACCTTTGAAAAAATACTCAAAATTTCCCTGGCTTCCGGTGCGCTTGAGGATTCCCTTACTGGTTCCCGCTTTAACCATTTCCAGGAGAATTTTGGTGGGATCGGAATGGCCCCGGACTGCGATAACCGAGTTCCCGTATTTTGCAGTCAGCTCGATAACTTTCTGAAATTCCGCTCCATATTGATCAATACTGAACTCCTGCTGGTTCGGTTTGAAATTGATGGAAAACTCGTAAATCGTATTTTCATCCAGTCCGCCACCTTGATTTAATGCTTCAATTTCATTAACGACGGCTTCCGCTCGGAAACGGGCTCCTTCCCGGCTTTCGGTTTTGTTCAAATAACCGATAAAGGTGGAGCTTGACCAGTTCAAGGGACTGGGTGCCAGGCCTGCTCGGATTGTTGCATACCCTCGTTTCTGAGCTAAATCCAAAGCGGACTTCTGAAAGGCATCGAAGCCGGTAAGATTATTTTCCCCCTGGAAAAACTTCACATTTCCAGGATGACCCACATAGGAACAATCCAGAATCAGTCCATACGCATCTTCTTCCACCGTAGGCAGAACCTGCTTGCCGTAGATGTTTTGTGCCATCTGTAATAATGATTGAAACTTTTTACTTCCGCTGGATTCATATTCTTTTTTCATGTCGATGATTTCCTCGGCCGCCTTGAGGTAGCCGGAAGCGAATTTTTCACACCACTCCCGGTTTGCCTCATAAAAATCTTTTCTGACGACGTAAACATCGGCGATGGATCGGGACCGATCCGCTGTAGATGCCAAAACACGCGCTCCCTTGACCGTCCCTTCGACGCCGCTGCCGACACTTTGCAGTCCGCTCGTCAACCCCAACATATCCGGGGTAATTACGAAGCAGACATCAACTTTTGGGTTCGAACGGAACATCTCAGCCGGGCTGTTTTTCGTGCCGGTCAAATCTTTAGCCCAAACGACATTCACATCTTTCCAGTCCAGGCCGGCATCGTTCAGCAAATCATCCAACAGGCCTTCATGCGGGCCCCCTTTCTGCAAACATACGGTGGCGCCTTTAAGTTCTCTGAGTGTCTTGATGTTCTGCCGTGACACTGCATGATCCCCTGCGGACCAGGTCATTTGAAAAAGCACCACCCCTTTGGTTTCTGGTTGCTGTCCGATCACCTCTGAAGCCATGCCAATCATGCGGAATGTGCCGCGTAGAAAAGGTGATTTCCCTGACATGTAATCTTTGACTTGCGCGGGAAAATCATCACCGGGCGTTAGTTTCAAATTCAATCCCTGTTTGTCATAAATCGATTCCTTTTTCGTTACCAGTCCTCCATTGGCATGGAAAGTAGCCACATCTCCACCCCAGACTATGAAAGGAACCTGAACTTCCTTGGTGGAGGTCACATTTCCAACTTTCACATTCCCCACTAAATCAGAGAAGGTTTCAGCATCAGCCCCATATGCAAAAAATAGCAGACCGGAGATGAGTAACAGAATTCGAGTTTTCATGATTTTTTAATTTTCGCTGTATTTTTAAATTTTAGTTAGTGCGATACTGCCCAAAACAGTTATCCGCTATCAATTTTTTACACTACAACGAAGAGTTAAAACAGCATTTTTTACGAAAGATGAATGTTACAATTTGAAGATATATCTGTAGAAGGTGGTTAAAGGCATCAGATCTCTGACAGATTACTCTTCGATGACCGTTTCATTGAGTAATGCATCGAGAACAGTCTGAGGGGTGAGAAGTTCGGGGAGGATGGTGGGGGCCTCC
>CAZLKP010000189.1:7496-8878 GCA_964560095.1 uncultured Bacteroidia bacterium | reverse complement strand
GCACCGCCCAGCCCCAGCGAGCGGGCACTGCCTGTGATGCCGTATTGAGAATATCTGAATGCATCGGTTTCATTTTGCGCCACGAGTCCTGTGGTGAGACCGATGAGCATCATTGTGGTTATAATCCGAAAGTTCATGACTGAATCTGAATGGGTTTTGGCCGAAAGTAAACAACCGGACGGGAAAATGCCCGTCCGGCTGAATATTGGTGTACGTTACATGATCAACCTATCGACGTGAGCTAGACGGACGTGAAGAAGAAGAAGGCCTGCTGCTCCCGGAAGAAGAACTCCTGGCAGGCGAGCTACTTCTCGAAGGTGTGCTGCTTCGGTTGTATGACGGAGAGCTACTGCGATTATAGCTAGGCGAACTGCTGCGCGAGGGCGTGGTGTTCGTTCTTCTTGGCGACGTATTGTAGCTGGGCGTGCTGGTTCGTGTGCGGGTGTTCCGCTCTACACTGCTGTTGGTCCGGCTGGTCGTCCGAGAAGGCTGGGTATAGACCCGTGGCTGCCGTGTTTGCGACTCGGTTATTCCGGATGTGGTTGTCGTCCGTGACGGCCTGACACCGGTTCTGGAAGACTCGGTGGTGGTCGAACCGGAAGGACGACTGTATGTCGCCGGTATAGATGGTTGGGCCACCCGCTCAGTAGATGTCTGCGGACGCAAGTACCGACTATTATCTCTGGAAGAAGTGGGCCTGGAAGCCGACTGTGAGGTAGGTCTGGAGCCATTGTCCGCACTGGCTGTGGAACGGTCAGACTTCGGACGGCTGGTTGTCGGGGTATAGGTAGTCTGAGCACCGGCCCCGGAGGTATTGGGACGACGATACGTAGATCTGCGGTTCAGGTCACGGGTAAAGCCTGCCACCCTTGGCGAGCCAAAGAAGGCATTTGCTCCATATGGTGGGCAATAATAGGCGGAAGAAAATCCGGCACCGAAACCGTTATAAAATCCGTTATTGAATCCTCCAGCGTAAGGATTGCCCCATCCGCGTGCAAAGAAAGGATCATAGCCATAATAGGCATTCACCCAGGGATTGTAATAATTAAAGTTATTCCAGCGGGAGAAGGAATTGGCCATCCACGGATCGTAGAATCCGTTGTATCCGCCAAAGTTGTTCCAGCCAAAAGTGGCACCGAAGCGGGGATAGTTCCAATTATACCAACCGTTATTGTTCCAGGTATTCCAGGAGGGTGTGCCCATCACAAAATACAGGTCGTTGGTAAAAAACGGGTCGTAGTATCTCCACGATGCAGTCGGGGCATTGTTAAAACGACGAACACGGCGAGAGAAATAGAAGTCATCTTCCGCGTAATATTCATCATAGTAATTGTCCACAGGCCTGCGATAGCGGTCTGCATCATAAGTGTACCGATCATTAT
>CAZLKP010000189.1:0-7486 GCA_964560095.1 uncultured Bacteroidia bacterium | reverse complement strand
TCTCCACGGTAATAACTTCAGGTGCATCATTTCTGGAATAATACACATCATCACCATTGGTCGTAGAAGCATACTTTGACCCCGTGCACGAACTCAGGAGCATCACTCCGGTTGTTGCGATCAGAATTAATGCCTTGTTCATATTCTAGTTGTCTTGAATCAGTGTCTGTCAATGAGTTCCTAATATAGTGAATTCCATACAAGAAACCCGATCAATCATTTAGCTATACGCAGCTGAGGGCAAAAAGTGCCCCCCAAGTTACCATTCGTGTACAATAGGTGAAAGTCCGTGTGGGACCCACCCAATGATCAACCTTCAAACCCAGCTTTCATGCGCGCCCATCACAACAGGGCTTGTTGGCGAATGGAGGCAGCTACTTAGGGACATAGCGGAATGGCAAGTTTGGATTCATTTCCATCAAAATCCAGGGATGCAGAAACTAGCTTGCTACCTATACCCTGACCTTCAACCCCACGCGGTACCTTCGTGTGGGTAAAACCGTCCACATATTCGGGCATGACTAGCCTGCTCTGTGCGCGCACTTCAAATCTGGCCTTTCCCCGGTTATTGACAATTTGCAGCTGATCCGGATCTATGGATTGTGACATATCTCAGAGATGTAGAAAGAGGTGACAAGGGGGCAAAAAATAAGCGATCCCGAAAATCATATTTCGGCATCGCCTGAAGAGTGAGGGTGGGTCAGGAAAGTGACCGGGGTTTTCCTGGACGAGTCAGCCAAACAGCCCATAGCCACCACCACGAATATAGGTCTGAAGCTCTTCAATCTCATTGGCCTGTTCGTTAATGATATTATTAACAACATCGCGAATGGTCACTACACCAACAAGGCTACCTTTTTCTTGGACGGGTAAGTGGCGTATATGTTTTTCAGACATGATGACCATACACTCATCCAGTGTTCTTTCCGGACTAACAGCAATGACTGGTGAGGTCATGAGGTCGCGGACCTTTGTCTGGCGGGGATCTTTGTCTTCAAGGAGGCCTTTTCTCACAGCATCCCGCTCAGAAAAGATTCCTTTCATAGTACCGACATCATCCACCACAACCAGTGCACCCACATTTTTGGTTTTCATTTGTTTTAGTGCGGTAAACACAGAGGACTCCAGCCCAATGTTCCAGACCTCGTGTCCTTTTTTTGCGAGTAGTCTCTTAACATTCATAATTGCCAGGAATTAATGCAACAGGTGTGTCTCGATATTTGGAAAAAGACAAGAATAGAATTAAGCGAATTTTCGCCATAAATACAAAGCATTTTTCGGCTGCTCAAGCTGAGGATTTACATTTGCCCATCAAGCACGTACATTTGTACAGGAGATAGAAAACATCCTTCATGAAACAACCCCGCATTGTCGTCGTCGGAAGTTCCAACACCGATATGGTCGTGAGGCTAGCTCGGATCCCCGCTCCGGGCGAAACGGTCGGGGAGGGCATTTTTTCCAGAAGCCAGGGAGGTAAAGGAGCCAATCAGGCTGTGGCCGCTGCCCGGGCCGGTGGAGATGTTACCTTGATCGCCTGTGTAGGAGATGACCCCTTTGGCAACGGGGCTGTGAATGTCCTCGCTCAGGAGGGGATTCATGTCGATCACATCCAGCTTGTGCGGGGCACGCCAACAGGTGTCGCCCTCATCACTGTAGATAGGCACGGCGAAAATGCCATCTCCCTCGCCCCCGGAGCCAACCAACGGCTGAGTCCTGCCCATATCGATGCCGCGGAATCCTGTATCGCCAAGGCCGACTACCTATTGGTGCAACTCGAGATCCCCTTCGAAACAGCCATTTATGCCATCAAGACGGCTGCCCGACTCGGGACGAAAATCCTTCTCAACCCGGCTCCGGCACGGGAAATTCCCGGCAACCTACTCCACATGGTTAATACCCTCGTGGTGAATGTGCCAGAAGCAGCGATTTTGTGTGGCCTACCCGTCCATAAACGACCTGAAGCCCGCAAAGCGGCTTCTTTCCTCTATGAAAAAGGGGCCCAGCAAGTGGTCGTTTCCATGGGGGCAAACGGAGCCATGGCCATGAAAAACGGTGAGGTTTTTCAGGTGCCTTCCTTTCCGGTGAACACAGTTGACACCACCGGAGCAGGAGACGTTTTGTGCGGGACGCTGGGCCTCCGGCTCGCATTGGGAGATTCCTTCAAAGAAGCATTGAGATTTGCTAGCGCCGCCGCCTCTCTCTCTGTCACCCGCACAGGAGCTCAGGCCGCTGCCCCCGAACGGCTCGCCATCCATAACTTTTTGGATCTCAACACCCTCTGACGGGCCATCATTTTTGATTTTTTGTTTATCCCAAAGGATGATTCGCTTCACATGTCGGAAAAGATGTTTGTACGAGATCATTCCCGAAATTACCGCTGTTGCTCTTTGATTGATGACCAGATACTGGCTGTATGGAAACAGACATTGGGAAGGCACTGGAAATTCTCGCCGTTGGGATGATCACCATTTTCGTCATTCTGGCGTTGGTCTTTCTCGTAGGAAAAACGCTCATCCGGTTAGTCAACCGGTTCTCGCCCAATGAAAATGTTCCTCCCCAATAACGTGCCTGACTCAGCTGTGCTTCCACAACATGTAGCTGTTATTCAGGCTGCTGGTAAAGTCGTAACCCAGGGGTCAGGTCGCGTACAAACCATTTCTTCATCCTGATTCTTTAGCTTCTCCCGGGCAAGCTTATAACGATTTTCAGGAATTTATGAATCGTGCATCTCTTTTTCTCTAACACCTGGCTTTGCCGGTCAGAAACCGGGCATGGACAGGACGGAGATAAAAATCACCTGCTTACCTGCCTCAAATCACCCGACCAGAGGCAATCTTATGCGTACATATAGCAAATACTCACCTACCAACTGTTACCTGTCATGAGAAATCGATCACATAGCGTAAGAGAAAGACTCGCAGACCGCCTATTTGATTCCGGAGGCTGGAGTTCCAGATCCAACAATCTCAATACATCCAGAGAACCTCGGTTGATCAATCCGACTGCCAATGTCGCTGAAAACAAAGATCACTATTTGCTGGAGGTGGCTGTTCCCGGCTACCGAAAAGAAGACCTGAAGGTGGAAGTCCAGAACAATCTCCTGACCGTCAGTGGCAAGGCCAAAAAGGACATGGTCAGTGATGAAACCAATCTGCTTCGTTACGAGCATCGTATCCGGGAATTTAAGCGATCCTTCGAACTGGACGCCGACATTGATCCCAAAAAGGTAGAAGCCACCTACGATGCTGGTATTCTGAAAATAAAGTTGAACAATAAAAACGGTAAGATCTCGCTGGCACCAGCCAAGATCAACGTTCAGATTCAATAAACGACTGGGTCCCCGGATACGGGGCACTTGCAGCCTGAAACAAAGCCGCTCCCCCTCAGAGCGGCTTTTTATTATTCCACGACCAGCCTGGCAGCATACTGCTGGTCATGCTGGTTGAGCATGATCACATAGACTCCGCGGGCTACCCCTCTAAGATGAACATCAGCTGCTATCCCGGTGAGAAGTTGCTCGTGCAACACCTGCCCTGTGGCAGACATTACCCGCACGGAAGCCGCCGGACCAGCTCCGGGAGCGATAATCCGGAATCGGCCATTTGACGGATTTGGCGTGACCTGCAACTGTAAATGGCCGGTTTTGTCCTCGTTATCCAACAGCAGATCGCCTGAAACAACCTCCACCTTCTCCATACCGATGTTTCTGGCGTAGTAAAAAGATCCCGTATCCAGCCGCACATCATCTGGCGGAATGGACTGGATCTTGTCTCCATTCGTCCAGGCCAGCCATTGCCAGGTTTCATTTCCTTCCGGATCCGGCACCTGCCCGTAGGTTTCCTGTAAGCAACGAAAATAGCGGGTTTCACCGTTTACCGACATCCCTACCACCTCTCCGGGGCGATACAGCACTGAATCTCCCTTCCATGTGTTTTTGGCAGGAAATGTCGAATCTGCACCTATCACTGGAGTGAAATGATGCCAGGAAGTGTAATCCTGATTAGCTCCGGCAAGATTGCGAAATTCAGGAGCTGGAAGTGGATGCAGATGATTGCCCATATTGATGAGCGTGGCACTAGAGCGATGCCAGGAACGAAACAGCCGTTCTTTGGGCTCCTCCATGACATTGTCCCGAAACACCACCGGGATGCCGAGCGAAGCAACCCTGATCACCTCCGGTTCGAATGGACGGGAGGCATACACCCGATCATAATCGTACCGAAATCCTCCGAAGTAATTCTCGCGCCAGATCACGGGAGTTTCCCCATTGGTCTCCTCGGCCATATATGCCCCAAGGGGACCACGCGCCTGCCAGGCAAGGTTATTGCGGATAATCAGGGAATCTCCATTGGCCTCTTCCCCGTCAATGGGATCAAGCTGGAGATTGAAAAAGGCATTTCCAGCCCCCAAAATGATGTTATTCTCAAAGATAATGCCTCCGTTTCGGATGGCGAGCTGGACCCCATGATCCTGATGAAATCCAAACGGACTCAGCCAGTCCATGCCTCCCCACAGCACATTGTGGCGAAAGATGCATCCCGGCCCCAACTGACCTGCCTGCAAGGCTTCTGCACCAGTGCGGAGAACCGCACAATGTTCTACCCTGATTCCATTGAGCTGATGTTGCGGATCACTTTCTGTGGATCCCAGATACATCCCTTCTCCCCCCACATCATGAATGTAGAGATGATGCAGGTGAAAATCTTCCATATCCTTGGAATCGGGTTTGCTCTTGATCATTACTCCGGCAAATCCCCCATCACTGATTTCCACATGATCGATTTCAAACCTTGTGGCACCGCCATTTACTGTGAGTCCATTGTCTTCACTGCTGTATTGATTGGCTATCCACCAACCGTATTGGCCATGGCTGAATCCAAAATTTACCGTACTTCCCTCTGATACACATCCGGGATATTCTTCATGGCCGGTGGGTAGCACCGGATCAAAGTGGCCGGTCAGGCGCCAGTTTTCTCCGCCTTCCAACAACACTTTCCGGGCTTTAACCTGCCCCAGAAAGTTGGTGATGATCACCCTCCTGTCGGTAGATTCGCCTCTCACACTATCGAGGTTCATCACAATCTTATCGTAGGTGCCGGCACGAACCAGGATTTTGTTCGGATATTGAATGCTGCCAAATCCGAATCCGTAAAATAGGTTCTTGTGATCAATATTTGGGTTCAAAAACAAAAAATCGCCGCTAGACACACCGGGATAACATGACGCCACTGCCGAATCTGCCACACCATTTTGATCAAATTTCCCAGTGAGATCCTCTACACGTATCGTTATGACAGATTCTGCCAGCAGGGAATCTCCCAGGCGCAGGCGAAACATGATCTCATAAACTGAATCCGCCTCATAATTCAGACTTGATGTGGTCAAAAGGGTATCCTGCCGCAGCATGAACGGCAAGTCTGAATCTAGGACAGCCTGCATGCCCCAGTCTGCCCGACCTGAGTTCAGGGAGCTTCCCAACATACCCACGACCGAATATGCTGGTAAATTTTCCCGGATGCTGCTGTATGAGATAGAGATATCTCCACTTGCATGAACCCTGTTTCCAGGGATAATAGCGAGGCATATGCCCAGCAGTGCCAGGACTGCCTTGAGTGATCGAATATGCATGTATCGCGTGGTGATCAAGGACGGTAGTGTAGTCTTTACCCAAATATGCTAGCTTCCGCGCAGTTGATTAATTTCATTTTTCGTACTTTCTAACAAGGAAACAAAAAAGGCAACTCCCGAAAGAGCTGCCTAACCAAACGCTAATTTCCTGGTTCACCAGGAAGGATCAGCTGATTTCTTTCCCTACCCGTTCTAGCAGGGTTTTGGTTTTTTTGATTCCTTCGACCTCGCTCAGCTCAGAGCCTTCATATTCGATTCCGATATGACCGGTGTACCCAGCCTCTTTGACAATGGTCAGCAAGCGAGTGTAGTCAGAGTGTACTTCGTTGCCGTTCTGATCAAAGTCATGGGACTTGGCGCTCACGCCTTTGGCAAATGGCATCAAGTCTTTAGTGCCCTGATAGCGATCATATTCTTCGAGACATTCGGTCCAGTCGCCAGGTTTGCGTTCGATACAGAAATTCCCGAAGTCAGGCAGTGTCCCAACATTGTCCCTGTTCACCTGTCGCATAACCTCAGAAAGCCAGGTACCATCTGAGGAGTAGCTTCCATGATTTTCGACGATGACACCAATGCCATGCGGGGCGGCGTATTCCCCTACCCTACTGAGCCCTTCAATGGCTGCCTGCTGCACGTCTTCACGGGTTCCTTCGCCATAGGCATTGACCCTGATCGAATGGCAACCCAGGAATTTGGCAGCCTCCACCCACTGATGGTGGTTTTCTACAGCCTGATCCAGGTCGGCCTGATTGGTAGAGCCAAGATTCCCCTCATGGTCCACCATGATCAGCACAGAGGTAACGCCCTCGTCTTCACAGCGCTTTTTGAGCTCAGACAGGTAGGCCTCATCTCTGGCTTTGTCTGCAAAAAACTGATTGACATACTCGACCGCATGGATATCGAATTCATTTTTGGCAAAGGCAGGAAAATCGAGATTATCGAGTTCACCGGCACGGATCATTTTATGCAAAGACCACTGCGCCAGCGAAATCGAGAAAAACATTTCGCCTGCCTGGGACATGGCAGCACCCATGTTTTCACCTTCTGCCTGATCCCCCTTGGCAGAGCTGCTGGATTCTGCACATCCGGGAAGCCAGATGGGAGTAAGAGCCAGACTGGCGCCTGCCAGGAGACCGCCTCTCACGAATGTTCTGCGGGAATACTTCTTTTTCATTGTGGGTAGGTATCTATGAGTAGTGTTGATTTTATTCAATATCTGGAAAAATTCCGATTGACTGTCCCGTTGCATCATTGTGTCACAGGAGGCAAAAACTCGAGAAAATCAAGCACCGCAATGACAGATTCTCCACCGTCGCCATCGGGGTGATGCACCATCAAATAAAGTTGATCGCTGCTGGAAGCCGGTTGAATGTCAAAACGAACCTGATGGCTTCCCCGATCTGCGGGAGGCAAATTGACGCTTCCCAGAGCGGGCGAATTGGGACTTCCCGGATGAACGGAAACAACCGCCCCGTTGGAGCTTCGATAGCCGAGAACCACAGACCGGAGCCCAGAAAAATCAATCTTCCCCATAGCCAGATAATCGCCATCTTTGGCGCGGACAAATCGGCCACGTACCTCCATGGAGGAGCTTTGCGTCATGCTCAGATCTTCTACTTCCATGCGTGAAGACCTGAACCAGATACTCACATCACGCCGGAGTGGATCTCCGACATCTGAGCCTTCATCCTGGTAGCTCGCGGTAAATAAGTAACTACTTCCATGACCAGCGCCAGGGTGCTCATCAAAGGTCAGGTTGCCAGCAAGAGGCAGGTTATCTTCCCCACCTGTCTGGCCCAACGTAAGGATATAGGAGGCCATAGCCAAGGCCTGATTCTCGTTCAGCTGGGTCTGTGCC
>CAZLKP010000188.1:0-8887 GCA_964560095.1 uncultured Bacteroidia bacterium | reverse complement strand
ATATTGAGGTAGCGCCCACCGCCATAGGTGAGGGTGCCGGTAGAAAGGTCGGTGAATGGGACAAAGAGATCGGTGCCAGCACCTGCATCCACCGGCCGGAAAGCGACGAGGGATTGCGGCTGCTTTTTCAGGAAAAATTCGATCGTGCCGACCTTCACCATACGCTCAAACTGGCCGTTGGAGAGCAGCATGCGGATGGTATCGGGAGAAGGATCCCGCTCTAGGTCAGCCCCAGAAACAAAACTGGCATCCGCCGGAAAATAGCTAAGCCCTTCAAAATCGGGCTTAATCTCCCGTGGAATCGGGCTTTCAGGAGAATTTTTGAGGTAGAGATCGCGGGTTTCGCGAGCCTGCTGCAATTTGTTTTCGTACACACTGGTGTTTCTCGACAGATTGGTGTAAAGAATAATCGCCACAAACACCACAGCCACCGCAATGACAATATAGCTGCTGTTTTTCCGGTTATTGATGGACTGCCAGAAGGACATACATAGTGATTTGGAGTCGAAGATAGGGAGGAAAGTGGAGCTTCCGTTATGAAAACTTCCTGGATGTATTCTCACAAAGAACACCAAGCCCTCCACGAAGATCACGACGAGGCTGATATCCCTTCTCAATCAGGTTGGTTGTCTTTCTCGATACTCAGAAACCCAACCTCATTCCCCTTTTACACCTCGAAACATTGCATCTTCTTATTCCTTCTTCCTTATTCCTGCTTCACTCTTTGGCATCTTCGCTATATTTGCCTCATGACCATGACCCGCAAAGACCACATCCGTCAACAGGCTGCCCGCCTATTTCGGAAAAAAGGGTATCGGGCTACCTCCATGCGCGACATTGCCGAAGCGGTCGGGATCAAGGCTGCCAGCATCTACAATCATTTTTCATCCAAACAGGAAATCCTCACGGATCTGCTCCTGATGGTGGCTCAGTTATTTACCAATGGCATGGAGGACATCAAAGGGTCATCAGCCAGTGGGGAAAAAAAATTACGGCTCCTAATTTCCCTTCATATTCGCCTCACTGCCGATCATACCGATGCCATCTCCCTCATTGCCGGAGAATGGGTTCACCTGGATCAGCCAGCCAGAGAACAATACCTTCAACTCCGGGACGAATATGAACATGATTTCAAGGCCACCCTGGAAGAAGGCAAAGAATGCTGTGCCTTCCGCGATCTGGATACCGACATCGTTCTCTTTTCGATCCTCTCCACCCTGCGCTGGCTCTACTCCTGGTACAGCCGCAACAAATCTTGCAACCTCGTGGACCTTGAGCAACAGATGACTGAGGTACTCATAGAAGGGGTAAAAAAGCGTTGATGGTGGATGGTCACAGGTGAAAAACCCTGATTTTTGACGCTACGCCCTTCCCCTCCTTGTTCTTCGGTTCCTCTGTTCACCTATTCCTCATATCTTCCTCATACGCCGCAATGGTCTGGGTGAGGGCCAGATATTGACTTTCTCTGCCGGATTCCTGGAAGAAATAGCCCAGGTATCTCAGGCCAGTGAGACTTCGACTCAACTCTTCTGCCGACCAAGGGCTTTCCGGATCTTCCAGCAACGCATCCAAAAACACATAGATGCACCCTTCCCACGCTGCGCCCAATGTCTCCAGACCGGAGGCATAGCCCAAAATCGCCAGCTGCGCCATGTAATAGGAGTCCGTAGGATCCTCTCCCTCTTGCAACAGCGGCTTTACATGGCCCGACCATGCCTCAATATCCACTTGCAACTGATCCAGTGGGTTATCTCCCTGCTGGAGTCGCAAGTAGTGGTACAGATAGCCGGATGCCACGACCATTAATGCCAGTCTCCTGGGATAGGATTCGTCTGCTCCAGCCGCTCTGGGCCACAGCCTGGTTTGCAGCATGTTATTGACCAGCGCCTTGTGCGCCCCGAATGAAAATTTCCCCTGATGATAGGCCAGAGGATCCGAGGAGCTCTCCTCAAATTCATCGTCCACCATCACATAAATAAGCCCCCGGTTTTCTAGGTGGCTATGTAAACCGGGAATCATTCGTGGGTCGAGCGTAGAGGCAGCACAAAAGGAATCCGGGGTAGGCCGCATGGCCTGAAAACGAAACCACTCCCCCAGCCAAAGTTGATTGGCCATGATGTAGGTATTCTGCCCTGATCCCTGAACCGGGATGGACCATTGATGCCGACCAACCGGGAGCCTCACCTCCGGATCTTTCCCGTATTCATGGGTCCAAACATAGCCTTTCCTCATTTTCTTCAGCAAATCGTCGTCGGGCAAAAAGCCAACAGGCGCCGAGCCACGATGAATCGTGTCGTTGATCATCTGCTGATACCAGACTGTACTCAGTAATGATTGATTCACCACCTTCACATCCTGCCGGATCCCCAGGGATGCCTGTAGGTACATCATCGGAAAGTAATCGTTGTCGCCATTGACCATCAGGAGGGCATCTTTGGGACAGGATTCCAGCACGAGCCGGGCAAAATTCCGGATATAGGGGCTGTAAATCGAATCGGGCAAAAATTCGGCAGCCAGATCCGCCCGCTGAATGGAGAGCAGGGCGTGCCAGGCTGTGAGATATTCGTTGGCAAGTTTGAGCCCAATCGGACCAATGAAGGTTTCATACCCGGGGTCCTGCTCTTCGATTTTCTGATACAACGAAATCGCGGACCGAAAATGAAACAGAATGGAATCCAGCCTGGGACCATCCGGCAGAAACTCATAGCCCATTGGGTCTGAGGATGACAACCCGTAATTTCCGTGAAGGTGCCGGTCTGTTTTCATATCATGCGCCCGGGCCAGGCCTTCCCTGTCCACCAGATCCAGGTCCGATTGGCCGCCCAGATCCCGGATCATATCATCCATCCAGGCGGCATAGCCCATGTATCGGCAGCTGGCATACTGTTGTCGTTTCCACATCCCCTGCTCAAAATAAGCTCGAAGGTGGTATTCCACATTGGGTTGAGCATCCACGGGGAGTTTTTCGTAATCAACCGGTAGAAAAGTACCGGTTTCAGCAGACCAGAAAATTTCCTCGCTTTCGGGTGGAGACCATTGGCGGTTTCGGATGGTAATCAGGTACCAGCCATCACTCTTTCTTGCAAAGTGAAGTTCCAGTCCGGGTTCCGGCGCCAGTCGATAATTCGCATAAAACTCCCGGATAACCGCGTCTATATCCGGGAAGTCCCAGGGGGAAGCATAGGTGAATTCCACAAGGAATATGGAACATATGGCCAGAATGATTTGTCGTTGCATACATAATAGATGTGAATCGGCAGGAAAAAGGTTGGTCGGGCTCCCAAAAGAAATCATTCCTTCAGGCATCTTATGTAAAGGAGATTGAGAAAAGGAAAACTTTGAAAAATTAATACTTCCGTATCATTCATGCTACTGGTTGATTATCAGGACTCTGGTGCTTGCACGAATGGGAAAATTTTAGTTTTAATACCGAAAAGTATTGATTTGAGAATGAAAATGTTTTAATATATTGAATCACACACACAATTCTAATCCTTTCACCTATGCGATTCAACTCGTTACGCGCAGGGGCCGTTCTCTGCATGCTTATGGCAGGGGCCAGCCTCGCATTCTCCCAATCTTCCTATTACTGGGCCGACGGGCAACAGATCACACTCACAGAAGACCGGTCTTCTGTTGCGATTCGCTTTTATACCCAAAGTGCCACTGAGCAGATGGCTTCCACCCGCGAAGTCGGGATCACGCTGGAAATTCATCCCATCAAGTCCCGGGTAATTGCATCTTTTTCCCAATCTCTTTCCTCTCCGGAAGAAGCGCTCCGCCTGCTCAACATTGAGCCACAAACCGTGAAATCCGTGAGCTTTGCCCGGCAGCTCGACGATGGATTTCAGCTCTATCTTACCCATCATGTGGTCCTGGAGCTGGGAAAAGGGCGGTCTTTGCCTGAGTTGCAGGCTACGCTCTCCCGCTATGGAGCCCGACATCTGCGCAGCGATGCCCTGGCCGAGATCATTGAGGTCGATGATATCGACAACGTGCTCCCGCTCGCCAATGAGCTGCAGGAAAGCCGTCTGGCAGCATGGGCCACCCCCGACTGGTACGCCAAGGTGACCCGCTATCAGGATCCATTGTTCTCCCAGCAGTTTCAAATGAACAATACCGGACAAACCATTGATGGTTTTGCCGGAGCCAATGATGCTGATTGCAACGCATTGGAAGCCTGGGGCATTAGTACCGGTTCCTCCTCTATTCTGGTCGCCGTCATCGACGATGGCGTGGAGCCACATGAAGATCTGGTCAATAGCAGTGGTGCCTCCCGGCTCCTAGGCGGCTATACCCCTGCCACCAACGGTAACGGTACACCGAATGCGTCGGGAGCCCATGGCGAGGCCTGTGCGGGGATTGTCGCAGCTTCGCATAATGGGATTGGCGTGCAAGGGGTTGCCCCAGAAGTCCTGCTGCGATCCGTCAATATTTTTGCCGGGGGAGAGACTACGCAGGATTTGGCCAACGGCATCACCTGGGCCAAAAACAACGGAGCTGATGTGATGAGCAATTCCTGGGGATACACCTCCTGTACCTTTTCCTCCACCACCCTCACCAACGCCATCAATGATGCCAACACCAACGGCCGGGGTGGCCTGGGCTGTGTCATCGTATTTGCCTCCGGCAACGGATACAAGACCTGCGTGGATTATCCTGCGGATTTACCTGCAGTGATTGCTGTAGGAGCTTTCGGCAATGATGGCATCAAGTCTGAATATTCCAATGCCGGACCGGCTTTGGACATCGCTGCCCCATCCAATGATGTGAGTTCGGGGGGATTTCTCTCCGGAGCAGGCGTACGCACCATTGACCGAACCGGTTCTGCCGGATATGCCTCCGGCAACTACACCACTTCCTTCGGAGGTACTTCGGCTGCTTGTCCGGTCGTGGCTGGCGTAGCAGCCCTGGTTCTTTCTGTGGACGCCAGCCTGAGTTCACCTGAGGTCAAAAGCATTCTCTATTCCACAGCCATAGACATGGGTAGCTCCGGTTTTGACAATCAATATGGCAACGGTCGGGTAAATGCGCTGGGAGCGGTACAAGCTGCCGGAGGTTCTGGTGGTGGTGGAAGTGCCTGCTCCGCAACTGTCAGCAGCTTTCCATATTCCGAGAGTTTCGAATCGGGGGAGGGATGGACCCAGGCCAGTGGCGACGACCTGAACTGGACGCGCCGTAGTGGGGGAACCCCATCATCTGGAACAGGTCCTTCCGCCGCAGACGATGGCAGCTTCTACATGTATATTGAAGCTTCTTCGCCCAACTATCCTTCTAAAACTGCCATTCTGGAGTCACCATGCTACGATTTGACCAGTGTGAGCAGCCCGGAATTCAGCTTCCGCTACCACATGCTGGGCAGCTCGGTTGGCTCTCTACAACTGCAGGCCAGCACAGATGGAAGCAGCTGGACCACGATCTGGTCGTTGAGTGGTGACCAGGGATCAGCCTGGAATACAGCCGCGATTGACCTCAACAGCTACAGTTCTGAGACCGAGCTAACCCTGCGATTTGTGGGTACCACGAGCAGCAGCTGGCAGGGAGATATCTGTATTGATGCACTGGATCTGTCCAGCTCCAGCGGCGGTGGCAGCGGTGGATGCAACACCGTCACCCTCACGATTGTACTGGATAATTATCCCGAAGAAACCAGCTGGCAAATCCTGGACGGATCGACTGTGCTGGCCAGCGGAGGCACCTATGGCAGCCAGCCCGATGGCTCAACCGTAGTGGAAACTGCCTGTCTGCCGGATGGCTGCTACGACTTTGTGATTATTGATAGCTACGGTGACGGGATTTGCTGTGCATATGGCTCAGGTTCCTACACCCTGACTGATGCAGGAGGCAGCACCCTGGCTTCAGGAGGCAGCTTTGGCAGTTCAGAGAGCACCAACTTCTGTGTTGGCAGCGGAGGTGGCAGCAGTTGCCCGGCCATTGACTTCAATAGCTATACGATTAATGCCTACGGCAACGGTCAGGATGCTGGCTCCGCTAGCGTGCAGGATGCAGGTGCGACACTGTTCATTCAAAACAATGCCTGGAAGTCGATCAGCTATGCCTACACGGTGACATCGAACACCGTGATTGAGTTTGACTTCCAGTCCACGATACAGGGCGAAATTCATGGAATTGGTTTTGATACAGACAATGGTATCTCCTCTAGCCGTACGTTCAAAGTACACGGAACCCAAAACTGGGGCATCACCAATTACGACAACTATTCGGGTTCCGGCTGGACTACCTACCAGATTCCGGTGGGCAGTTTTTACACGGGCAGTTTTGACCGAATGATTTTTGTGGCTGATCATGATGGTGGTGCCCGGAACGGCAACGCATACTTCCGAAATGTGAAAGTCTATGAAGGAGCCTGCGCCTCCAGTGCTTTTCCGGTGCTGTACACCAGCAACCCCATTGATGCGAAGTTGGGGAATGAGCCCGAATACGGTCTTCGTACGTTCCCAAGCCCGGCTAGCGATATCCTCACAGTGGAGCTATTCGGGATGGAATCCACACCTGTAACCCTCACCGACATGACCGGCCGCGTGGTCTGGCGGGACATGGTGGAAGGTCGCGAGGACATTGATGTGTCGGGATTTGCGCAAGGCGTTTATCTGCTTCAGGCGAATGCCAGTGATAACCTGAGGCTGGTAGAAAAAGTGGTGGTGACGGAGTAGCTTTCGTCGGATAGGCATCGCATTATTCCTCACGAGGGGCTGTATCCTTCACAAGGGTTTGAAACCCTTGTGAAGGATTATTCTTTAGTGAAGAATCTTTTTTTCTCCGCCATGTCTTTTCACGGCGATTCCCGGACATACTGATCCTGAATTATTCCATGATTAAATAATTCGAATGCACTAGGATTTTCGGCTCGTTTTTTTTTTTTTTGAAACATTAACAACTAACCATCATCATTATGAAAACAATTCACCTTCAGGCGATTGCCTGTGTGTCGTTACTGTTCGCTATTGTCGCCTGCAGCCCTTCCCTGCCTCCTCCAACGATCGAGCAGGAAACACAAGAAATTCAATTTCCTCAGGCAACGGGCATCGCTCATAATCTCTCGATCGGACACATTGATATCCCTGATGGCTCTACCTATACCCTACTGGACGAAGGCCGCAGGGTGAAATTCACCTTTGCAGAAGGAATAAAACTCATCTGGAAAGATGCTTCAGGCAATGCGTTTCTGTCAGAAGGAATTGAGTATGTATGCACTTGCAGCGAGCCAGATGGTAATTGTCCCATCATCTATCTACCCGGAGGCACTTCCGGAGGGAAGGATGAATTTGGGTGCTTGCAAGGTTCATGTCAAGGCACCTGCACGGGTGGTTTTCATGAGCCTCCGGGATTTGAGCGATCATCCGCTCCGGTTTCTCCCACCAATACCTTCATCAATCTGGAACAAGGCATCACGCTAGTCAAAGATGAAGAGGAGCTTGATAGTCTCTCTCCCTATGATCCGGCCATCTCTCCACTCATCACAGAATCCAGCGATGCCTATTTTGCCACATTTAGCACAGATCATATTGCTGCTACGATACAGTCTGCCTTGAAACAGAGCCGAGGAGAAATCGTAGAAGAAACGTACCGAACCGTTGCCCTGAACTACTACGGCACCCTGGTGGCCATTCGCCTACCGGTCTCCTATCTCCGGGATCACGACCTCATGTCGCAGGTTGTCGATGTTTCGTGTCAATGTATCGCACCGGAGGGTAGCTGTGTTCTACAGGAAAGTGGCAATGTATATATCTGTCTCGGAACCTGCCAATCCTGCCTGCTGAGGGTGGATGACGATGGGGAGCCGACCATTGATCCCTGATGTCATGATTGATGGGAGATTTGATGAGATTGTCTCAGAAATAACTTTTACGAAGGAGAGCCACAAATATAACAATCTAATCAGCTCACAACTAGCGACTTACGCGAATTCCCTGTGTTCCTTTGTGATGAAATATGAAAGAAGCTCCCCTTTTGAGGCAGCCACGTGTTTTTTATTTTCCCTTTCTCGCACAGATGATACAGCGGGTGCTTTCGGGCATAAACAACATCCGCTCAAAACGGATCTCTTCTCCGCAAGCCAGACAGCGCCCAAACTCTTCTTTGTCTTTCCGGTCCAGCGCCCGCTGTAGCTTGAGCAGACGATTGTTGGCCTTGCGAAGGCCCTCTTCGTTGATACTTTTGTTGTTGATGGCATCCATGCGACTGATACGCCCGATGGCATTATCGGGAGAGATCGGCTTGGTGAGCTCCTTCAGCTGGTTGATCTTCTCTTGCTCTCCACGAATCTCAGATTCGATTTTAGCGATCAACTGGGTCCGTTGGTCTGGGTTCATAAAATGGGATTGAAGATTTCGAATTGATTGTTTCAAATTGCAGATATGAGAAGAATAAAATAGTTTTTCAAACTACTATTTTATATCCGTCATTGTCAATCCTTCTGAATAACCCTTTTTCTTATGCAGATCAACGACAAATCCGGCATCACTGACTACCGCGCTGCCGAAACCCGATACGATACGATGCCCTTTCGCCGCTCCGGAAAAAGCGGCATTCGGCTGCCAGCCCTATCGCTGGGTCTCTGGCATAACTTCGGCCACGTAGATTCTGCACACAATGCCCGGCTCATGCTGCGCACAGCCCTTGACGCAGGGATTGTCCACTGGGATCTGGCGAATAACTACGGCCCACCCTTTGGCTCCGCCGAAGAAACCTTCGGGCGCTTGTTTGCCCGCGACTTTCAACCCTACCGGGATGAGTTGTTCATCGCTTCCAAAGCCGGTTTTGATATGTGGCCGGGACCGTATGGGAATCTGGGCTCCAGAAAATACCTCATTGCCAGCTGCGACCAGAGCTTAAAGCGCATGGGACTGGACTACGTGGATGTGTT
>CAZLKP010000187.1:0-8908 GCA_964560095.1 uncultured Bacteroidia bacterium | reverse complement strand
GCAGCCGGAAGCGATCGCGGCCGCACCGCGGCAACGCCGCCAGCGCACCACCAACAAGGGGTGCAGCTGCATAAATCCAGATAAACCGAAACGACAGCTGAATCACATTGGGAGCTACACCGGTCACCGGATTGAAGGCTCCTCCGGAAATGGGACCGCCCACAAACATGGCGGCCATCAGGGTGAAACCAATCGCCAGGCCGTAGAAGCCTTTTCCGCGGGAAAATCCGGCATGGGTGGTCACGAGGTAAACGAGCACCAGCAAAAAGGAAAACACCAATTCGACCAGCGCCGCCTGAAACGGAAAGTCGCCTCGACCCGGGCGCAGCTCAAAATGAAAACTGTCGTCCAGCGCGACCAACATCACCAGCCCGGATGCGGCAAAGGCCCCCACCAGCTGAGCCAACACATACAGGCCCAAATCTTTGGGGGACAGCTTCTTGCGGATCCACTGCGCCAGCGTAATCGCGGGGTTGTAATGCGCTCCGGAGGTATGAAATCCCAAATAGGTGAGTGCCACGAGCATGGTACCCGCCGCCAGCGGCGCAAATTTATCGCCATAACTGGTCGCCAGTCCCACCGTCAGCACCAGAAAAAATGCACCCAGACATTCGGAAAGGTATCGGTTCATGATTTTATCAGAGGTAAAAGTGAGAAGTCAGATTGCAAAAGCCCCTGTGCGGCTGAGCTGTGGGTCGGAGAGGGGTTTGGGGTGAATGAGAAATCAGATTGAAAACGCTTTCTGTCTTCTCTCTTCTGACCGCGAAGCGATCTGACTGTTAAACCAATTCCCCATTCCACACCGCGACCCATTCATTATCCAGGACAGTAGATAGGGGCTCAAACCCCATGCTGGTGAAAAATTGCCGGGCCCGTTCATTGTGAGGGTCAAAAGAGGTGCGGACTTCCTGGCAACCCGGACGGGTCTTGAGATAATGAAGCAGCTGCCTCAGGGCTTCCGAACCAATTGAAGCACCCTGGTAGTGTTCATCGACCAGGATGCGGTTGATCCAGCAGACCCCATTGAATTGCCCGTACATCAGAAATCCGACCATGTCCCCTTCAAACTGAATTCCGTAAGGATACAGGTTCTCAAACTTCGCCTGGGCCAATGAATGAAGCACTGAGGGAATGTATCCTTCCTGCTCGGGCTTGGGCCGAATATGAAGCACCTGCTCCCAGTTGAAGCGATCTAACAGCACGATACGGACGGAATTGCGCATGACCAAAGATAGGGCGAAACCAGGAATTTCACCCCAACGGGGAAAGGAATGCTTGCTGGTTCGTGATTTCTGGCTAATCAAACTAACCCTTAGAAGCGATGAGACAACAACTATCCAAACAGCAGCGGAGATGGTTGGCATCTCTTCTCCCTGTCATCTGCATGTCGTGGCCAAACAGTCTTTGTTCCCAACAAGCCCAAGGGAGGATGGGATCGAAATTTCAGATCAATATCTGATTAACCAAACCCCAATAGCCTTTCACAACCAACAGCAGGTAGCGTCCGGCCAGATGATGTTTGGGTTTGACACCACCCCACAAAGGTCCTGGCAAATGACAGGAACCATTGTCCTGAGTATGCGCAACTACTCCTGTGACTCCCTGTGGACTCTGTGTCGAACTCTGTGATTCTTGGTGGGTTCATTCACTGCTGAGTCTACCCACTTGACAAAATGATAGATGATGCTAGAACCGCCACAACACCTGCAAGGTATAGGACCGTTGTGGGGCCAGGTACCCAGGAATAACCAGATACTCTTCATTCAGCAGGTTGTCCAGCGTCAGGGACACCTGAATGTTTTGGCTCAGATCATAAGATCCAATTAGATCCACCACAAAATCACCATCGGGATGGCGCTCCCGGAATGCCGCCAGATCATCCACGACCAGAAACAGATACTGATCCACCGTTTCAATGAAAGATCGGTACCGCACATTGCTGGTCACCCCGAATCGCCCATACCCCAACGAACCGCTGGCCCGGATCAGCCGTCTTGGCCGGTATTTTAGCGTGGCAGGCTGATCGGAAATATTCGGATTGGTGAGGTCCAGAATGGCATTCACGATCTGTCTGGGGAACTCATACTGCTCGAGGTTCAGCTGATTCTCTTCCGGAACCGCATTCAGATTCTGAGGATCTGTGAGGGTAATTCCCCCTGAGAGGGAACAAAACCAATTCCCGAATTCGAAATTATTAAGCGTAGTGATCTCGATTCCATCAATGCGGGCATTGGCTACATTGACAGATGAAAAGGTCGCTCCGGAGGTGGTGAAACCCGTGGTTCCGAATTCCACCATGTTGTTATAGTCCATTCGGAAGACCGCAATGTCGAGATAGCCAGCTCCTTTACTATTCGTCCCTTCAAACTGGTAGCCTTGCCGAAAACCCACTTCCAGGGAATACCCACTTTCCGATTTGATGTTGGGATTGGGCTCAATGAAAATTCCTCCCCCCGCTGTATTGGCATAACGCTCGGCCACGGATGGCACCCGAAATGCCTGTCCGAAAGAAGCTCTCACATTGGCTCCCGGCCACATTTCAAGGTTCAATCCGGCTCTCATAACGGGACGCGATTCACGGGGAAGGGTATCAATTTTCACTGTCTCATAACGCAGTCCCAGACTCGTGGTCAGCCTGCCGAATTTTCCATCCAACTGCGTGTAAACCCCAAGAGAATTCCCTGGGCGGCGACCTCCATACAGGCTATCACCATTGGCAGCTGCATAGGAGTAAGTCGCCCCAGTCACCCAGTTCATGTTGCCGGCCAGGGTCGTTTGATACAGAAAGTCATTGTAGGAAATGTAGTTGTCACTTGACTGGCCCGTATTGTTTTGGTTGCTGTTGCGTAGTACCCGACCCCGGTACCAGAGCAGGTCACCACCTGGGGTGAGATACTTAATCACCGGATCGACTGCCAGAAAAGAGCTGATCTGCCGACGATAGCCCCCGGCATCGGTTGTCGGTGTGAGGGCCCCTCCTGTGACCACTGTCTCCCCTCCGACTTCTGACGTATCGGGAAAATAGGAATCCCAGTACAGCATCGCCCCCGTCGAATCAACCCGGCCACTCACATTGAGGCCGATGGTGAGACCAGGAATGGCCTCCGGACGATACTTGGTCATGAGCAGGCCCCGAAATTTTTCCGAATCTGTACCCTGGCGGTATCCCGTTTCTTTGATCAAATCAGTCTGCAGGGTCAGATCCACCGGCCCAATCTGGCGGGAATGGAAGATGTGAGTGGAAGCATACCAGGCATGAGCATCCCCATCCCAATTGAGCGCCGGGTTAGATGGTGTGCCGTAAAACCCGCCCCGGGTTCTGATTCGTGTCCTGGGCTCGGGCCCCGGATCAGCTGTGATTACATTGATCACACCACCCAGCGCCGAGGATCCATACAGTACGGAGCTGGCTCCTTTCATCACCTCTACCTGAGCAATGTTATCCACCGGGATGAGATCAAGGGTGGCTGCACCAGCGTCCCCCGTGAGCAATGGGAGTCCATCCAGTGTCACCATCACCCTACTTCCCACTCCATAGGCATAGCCGGAACTACCCCGGATGTTGATCTGCCCGCCCTGGTTATCCACCCCCGGAATCTGATTGAGGACCTTCCCCACGCTGGGCGTGGCCTGCAAATCAATGCTTCGCGGCTTAATAACCGAGATGGATACCGTGACGTCCGCCTGTTTCTGCCCAAAGCCTTTGGTCGCGGTAATCACCACATCGTTGGTTGTGAAATCCTCCGGACTCAGTGCGACATCCAATTGATTATTTCCAGGAGAAAGGATGACCTCCAAGGTCTGGGCCAGATAGCCGCTATAGCTCACACGAATCGCTATTGCCCGGGGTTCCGGACAGTCGAGGGAGAACATTCCGTTCTCATCTGTGTAGGCACCAATGCTGTACGCAGGTGCAGCAACAGCCGCTCCAATCAGTGGTTCTCCACTGGATAAATCAGTAATCTTACCCTGGAGGACTGCTTGTGCATGGCCCTGAACCAGCAGGAATCCTACAAGCAGGAAAAAAAGAGAAAGTACACGAGTCATAACCAGAAAATGGGGAAAGCGAGGAAAGATACCGAAGGCCAAGTGAGGACTGCCTGAAATTGTTCCAGGAGTAATCACACAATTGTTTCTTTGGGCTGAAACATGCTATTGACGAACCCAGAGCTGAGACTGCCTCAGATCTCCAGCCTGAACTTCTACGATGTACAACGAAGCGGGTAGCTCGGCGGCTGGCAGGAGCCATGCATGCGTACCCGAGGGCAACCTCCCCTGTTCGGAGACCAGCATTTTTTCTCCTCTGATCGAGTAGACTGTCATCCGTACCCGGTCTGCCACCGGAAGGGTGAGCGTCAGGGTGGCGGGTTCTGCGCCGGATGGATTGGGGAAAACGGAAAGCTGAAGCGGATTCAGGTTCGCCTGAATAGCTGTCGCACTGGTTTCCAGCTTAAGAGCAGCCTTATACACCAAGGTGGTCAGAGAATCAGGAAGATTAATCGTGAGGGTATCACAGGTCTGAGAGGTGGTATCGTAGGCACCAGGGCTGGCTGTTGCATACACAATGAGGCTGTCATCCGGGAGAACAGCTTCGGTTGGCGTGCCGGACAGTTTGACGCAAAATCGATTGGTCACGCCAGGGGTGTGGTCAATTTCCCAAACGCAGGTGCCACCATTGCATTCGTAGGTCATTCCGGCAGGAAGATTAGGAATGGAGTCGATCGTGATCGAGCAAATGTCCACCTCAATGGTTCCAAACGGCTGAACGGTGACCATGGTATCCTGAGGGACAACCACGTGCACAACCTGATCGTAGGGCTGCCCGACATTGCCGGACGGGAGGGAATCAGGATACAGACCAATCTCGGTGTACTGCGTATCTGGAACACAAACGACCTGCGCCACAAGCATCGGGCCGGCAAACATCATGAGTGCCAGCGGAGTTAATAATCGTACAAATCTGGACATAGATATTGGGTTTTGGTTTCGGATAGGAAAAAGTACGGGAAAAAGCCCAATCAAACGCCCTGATGAATGGTTCTTTCGTCAGAAAAATAACCAAGAACATTCGAAGCTACAGAAACCTGTAGCCAGAAAAAATCTCTACTTTTTACGCAACGTCAGTTGAATTATTGTTTTTCCCACTCTCTCACAGGCCAGAAATTATATGACAAAGATCAAAATTGGCCAACAGGCCCCGGAATTTTCCCTTCAGGACCAACACGGCAACCAAGTGGCTCTCAGCGACTTCTTGGGAGAAAAACACGTGGTTTTGTATTTCTATCCCAAAGATGAAACCCCTGGCTGCACCAAAGAAGCCTGTACCTTTCGTGATCGGTATGAAGATTTTCTGGAGGCTGGCGCCGAAGTGATTGGGGTGAGTGCAGACTCCGTGGCTTCTCACCAGAAGTTTGCGACCGGCAGAAACCTTCCCTTTGTGTTGCTCTCGGATCCCGACAAGCGCGTTGCTAGCCAATACGGTGTGAAAGCCTCTCTGTTTGGGCTGCTCCCAGGAAGAGAAACCTTTGTGATCAGCTGCGAAGGGCAAATCATCCATCACTTCTCCTCGCAGTTGCAGATTGATCCGCATATCACGGAGGCGCTGGAGAAGATAAAGGAATTAGCCTGACCGATTCTCCTGAAAACATACGCTAACGGGGATTTGTGCGTAATTTGAGAGAGTCAACCCATTCATCATGCGATTGATCCTCTTCCTCACCCTAACGCTGGCTTTTGCTCTTGCTTTCGGTCAATCCGAAGCAGATCAACGATTTTGGCAGGCTGACAGCCTGCACGGAGCAGGTGACTATGGGGCCGCTGCGGATGCGTTTTTCGAGGCAGCCAATGGCTATCAGGCAGCCGGCCATGACAGCATGGCCATCATGAGTCACCTCAGAGAAGGAGATAACAGAACCAGAAATTCTGAGTTCAATGCTGCTAAACAGGCCAACGAAGCTGCTAACAACCTACTCCGGGGAAAAGAAAAGGAATATGCCGAACTCACAGGACGACTTCACATGAACCGGGGGCTGATGGGGCTGTACGAAAGCCAACCTGAAACCACCATCCGAGAATATCAGCAAGCGCTTGTCTATCTGCAATCGCTTCCGGGTCTCGATTACCTGATCACCACTTGCTACAATGACCTCGGCGTCGCTGCCGGGATGCAAGGCCGCTATCAGGAAGAGCTCGAATGGTATAAAAAATCACTGGATATTCACATTTGCGTGCGGGGAGAAGATGACCCCGAAGTTGCCAGCTCCTACAACAACATCGGCACGGCCTACTACCGACTCGGCGACTATGCCTCTCTCGACCGCTATCTCAAAAAGGCAGAAGCTGTACTGATCCAATCCCTTGGTGAGTCCCATCCCTACATGGCCACGGTCTACAACAATTTGGCATTCAGCGCTCAACTGAATAATCACCTGGAGGAAAGCATCGAATACTATCAGAAATCTCTGCGAATTCATCTGAAAAAACGACACGAAAACCACTCTCTCATAGCCGTTGCCTACAACAACATGGGCGATACCTATGGCAAAATGGGAGATCATGAAAAGGAAATCCAATACCTTCAAAAAGCACTGTACCTGCGCCTCGATCTGCTTGATACCATGCACAATGACGTCGCTATTAGCTATCAGAACCTAGGCCATGCATTTGCAGACAGCGGGAACCCCGAGCGCGCGCTCAAGTCTCACCGGGCTGCTTTATCGATCAGAAAAAACCTGTTTGGCGACAGGCATCCGGAAGTTGCCAATTCGCTGTTGAGCATCGGGGATCATTTCAGCCGGAAACAACAGTTCGACTCTGCTTTTCACTACCTACAACAAAGCTTTTCATCCAATTCATATACCTACCAGGCCGCCAAACCCTCCGGGCTCCCTCCGCTGGACCAGGCCATTTCCTACGCGGTTCTGCTAGAACAACTCATGGTTCAGGCCAATACCTGGGAAGAATTTTCCCAACAAGATTCCACCCCTTCAGCTCTACGCGCAGCTGTAGAAACCTGGCTCCACGCCGACAGCCTCGTTTGGCTTCGCCGAAATGGCATCGTCGATCCCAACGGGCCACAATATCTCGGACAAGAAAGCCGGCAGGTGTACGAAGGCGGCATCAGGTGTGCCATGAAAATACTGGAGGAAGAACCCTCCGACGAGATGATTAACCGTCTGCTGCTGTTCATGGCGCGGAGTCGGGCTGGCCAGCTATGGGAAGCCCGGCAAATCAGCCCACTGGCGGAGGTATATGGCCTGGAAACACACTGGCTGGAAGAAGAAAAATCCCTCAAAGCACGCCTGGACGCTGCTGAGCGCAATGCTCGGGAGGTCCTGGCCTCCAACGGCCAAAACAGCCTCGAATTTGCCAATGCCCAGGACTCGGTGTTTTCCATCCGAGAAGCATGGGAATCCTTCCTTACAAGGCTCAGGAAGGCCTATCCAGGATTTGTGAACCAGCGATACCGACGCCCTCATCCCACCCTGAAACAACTGAGTGAAATCTACGCCGAGCAGGTCCTTGTGGCTTTTTTCATGAGCCCGGATGGCTTGTTCCGATTCGGGATGAATGGCCAGACCATCCACCTCAGTCATTCTCCCCGACAAGCAGAACTTACCGCTACCTATCTCACTGTGCTTCAGCATCTCAGAGGAGAAAAAACGGTCGAACAGGCCCACTACCTGGAAGCCGCCCAGCAGTTGACAGATTATATCCTCACGCCCGTTTTCTGGGAGCTGGCTCCGACTGAACAGACGCCCATCGTCGTGGTGCCCGATGGCCTGATCGGATACCTTCCCATCGAGGCTCTGAGCGATGACCGTGGTCGGTACCTGGCAGAGAGGTATCGGATTCGATATCAGTATGCGCTTCAGCTTCCGGCAAGAAAATCCTCAAACACAGATCTTGTTTTCGCCGGATATGCCCCGAAATTTGGAGATGAAGACGAAACGGGCATCCGCGCAGGCTTAGCTCCTCTAACCCACAATCGAGAAGAGGTTGAGGCCATTTCTGAGCAACTGGGAGAAGGATTTATCTGGGTCAATGAAAACGCAACTGAGACTCAGTTTCGCAAAAGTGCTCCTTCAGCTTCCATTCTGCATCTGGCGCTCCATGGCCGCCTCAATGATCAATATCCCGATGAATCCTTCCTGGCTTTTGCCGTGGATTCGGTGCATGACGGCCAGTTGTATGCCTACGAAATTGCCGCCCTTGACCTCTCAGCCGAGCTTGCAGTTTTAAGTGCTTGCGAAACGGGCTCGGGCGCTATTCAGCAAGGGGAGGGCATTATGTCGCTGGCCAGAGCATTCCTGGAAGCGGGCTGCAAGAGCGTGCTCATGAGTCTCTGGGCCGTGAACGACGAGGCTACCTATGAATTTATGACACGGTTTTACCAATTCTGGAAAGCCGGTAATACCAGCATCGAAGCGCTCAGTCTCACCCGTCAGGCCATGCAGTCTGAGACCCGATTTCGGGATCCGCAGTATTGGGCTGGATTTGTGTTGATGGGTGAATCGACTCCCTATCCAGCCCCTCGGGCAAGATGGCCCTGGATCCTGGGAGGATTTATTCTCGCAGCGATTGCATTCGCCTTCTACTCCCGCAGAACATCCAGGGCTTCCTGAGCTTGCTGCCAGTAGAGATGATTGCTGTCACCTGCCATCTCCTGCAGCAGGCTTTCCGCTTTCTCCTGATCTCCTTTTCTGGCTGCATCAATCGCTGTCCACCAATCGGCATCAAAAGCATACAATGTTCCGGCATTCACCTGGTCAAATGCTTCTGAGACCGCTTCATGGACATAGACTTGCGGAATTTGCATCCTGCTGATTCCCAGAAAAAACCAAAGATCGGACACATCTGCCTGGGCGGTATCCACCACGGATTCAATCTGAGCGACAACCTCAGGATA
>CAZLKP010000186.1:354-8934 GCA_964560095.1 uncultured Bacteroidia bacterium | reverse complement strand
GCGGGTCGCTGAGCCAGGCTCCCTAAAGATCAGCGGATACTTCTGCATGATGTCCGGTTTGAAACGCTTCCCAGCAGGAATGAGTGTAGGGCTGGCCACCAGATATAGCTCATTATCCATCAAAGGTTCACACTGCACCGACAGCTGGTCGGGCATCACAGAAACAAGCGCAAAATCAGGTTCATTGTTGCTAAGGCTCTGGAGCACAAAGCGGCGGTTGGTCACGTCCATCACCAATTCGACGCCTTCATGGGCGTGGGTGAAGCCCGACAAAAAATAGGGCATCACGTATTTGCCGGTCGAGACCACGGAGATTTTCAACCGCCCTGTAAGATTGCCTTTGTAGGAATGTGCCAGATGACCGACCGCTTCGACCTCATCCAAAATTCTGTGGGCGGCAGCTTCAAGCTCTTTCCCAAACTCAGTGAGATATAATTTTCGTCCGATCACTTCCGTGAGGGGGATCTCAAATTGCTCTTGCAGGTTTTTGAGCTGAATCGAAACTGCAGGCTGTGTGAGATGAAGGGCTTCTGCAGCCTTGGTGATGCTCTGAAAATGAGCAATCTGCAGAAAGATCCGGAGCTGATGTAAAGTAAAGTTCATAACAATTAATTATGAATTAAATAAGAAATATAAAATTTTACTAATGATCAATCTTCTCGATTTTTGCGTTATTGATGCCAATACTTGATTATTTATATGATGATTTCGAAAGAGCCATTCCCCCTGATCAGAGGGACGTTTGCACCAAGTGAAGCAGCCGATGTGTTGTTCAAGCTCATTAGCGGCAAAATTAACTATCACCTACTGTTGTTGTTCAGCAACGAAGAGCGCTTCGGTTCCGACCTGGCCAACTCCAGGGTGCGTATTAAGCAGTTGAAAGCCATGAGAGAAGAATTGGCTGAGATAATTCAGGATGCCCGCGAAAACGGATACGACCTGGACATCCATAGTGATATCCGGATCACCAAAGCAGAAACCGTTAACGAGCGCTCCTGAGCATATCTCAGGGGTCTTTCCTTACAACTTCAATTTCCACCACAGAACCATCGCTTGATGACACTGGATCTCCTTCTGGACAACCTGCCTAACTCTGCACGCCTCTTGTTCTTCTTGAGAATTCGCTGTTCTGGTGTGCAGTGACCCAGAGGTCCCCTTGATCATTGTTGGTGTCCTGCTAATGTCGTTGTTCAAAAAGAAGGAAGAACATCCATGCCGTTCTACTCGTGCTCTGTCCTGCTGATTCTGGGTTTGCAGCTTTCAATTTCAGGCCCATGACCTTTCACTCGTGACCCTCGTCCATAAACCATTCGCTATTGACCACAGACCCATCATACTGCTCACCGATTTTGGTGAAGCCGACGGTTATGTCGGTGTGATGAAAGGTGTTATCGCGGGCATTGTATCGACGGCCACGGTGATCGACCTGACCCATCAGATTTCGCCCCAGGATCTTGATGCTGCACGTTTCGTTCTCTGGAATCAGCACCGCTTTTTCCCGGAAAACAGCATCTTTGTCTGTGTGGTCGATCCTGGTGTGGGTAGCGGCAGGGACATCATGGCTGTCAAAACCGATCAGCACATCTTCATTGCCCCAGACAATGGGTTGTTGGATTTTGTCCTGGCAGAAACAACCGTCCAGACCATCCTGAAAGTAGAAAACCCGGCCTTTTTCCGAACTGCAACCCCCAGTCATACCTTTCACGGTCGGGATATTTTTGCTCCGGTGGCTGCTCACCTCGCTGCCGGAGAGTTATTCACCCAATTGGGCCCGTTACATGGGTACCGCATTCCTCCCAGTCCGTTTCAGGAGGCACTTCACGGACTCAGAGCACGAATTCTTCACATCGACCATTTTGGCAACCTCATCACCTCCGGCCGACAGAATGACTGGCACCCACAGTCGGCTACCCTGGGAAATTTGACCATTCCTGCTGGCCAGACCTATGCCGCCGTATCACCCGGGGAGCTGGTGCTGTTGCCTGGATCCCACGGCCTGTGGGAAATCAGTGTCAGGAATGGGTCGGCCGCAAGGCGATTGGGATGTACCCTGGGAGACGAGGTGCTATTTGGCTGAGAAGGCTGAAAGTAGCGGGTGAGTTTGTGGAATCTTCAGCATTTCACGACCTTATCAAAAAAGGATCATTGAGATGGGTAAACAGCTAGGATTGATCGTATTGGGACTGATGCTTTCTCTTCCCGCCTGGGGCCAGAGAGAAATCGGTATTCACTGGTTTCGCGATATGGCCGAAATTCCCTCCATGTCACCGTATGAATCCCTTGATCTGGGTGGCAATCTGCTCTTTGCCAAATATGATCCGGTGATGCAAGTGGGAGAAAGTGATATTGTTTATCTCTGGCAGCCGGATTTTGCCGGGCTCAACCGGCGTCTGCTGACCCGCTTCAATTTGTTCATGGAGATGCAGTGGGAAACAGAAATCAAGCAGGAAGGAACGGAAAACATCTTCTACTTTTCCACCATTAAGGACACCCTGCTCATTTTATCCGTAGATCATCTTCACCGCGAGGACATCCAGGAAATCAGGGCCACCTACATTGAGCCCGATTCAGGTACCATCGTCAAAACCGAGTCGGTGGCCCGATTTATGGGGGGCACAGAAGCACCAGTGTTTTTTATGCCCAGCCCCTCCAAAGAGGTGCTGCTATTTTTCCAGCTTCGTCGTGAAAGCGGCAATAAAAGGGTAATTTACTATACCGATTATCTCAACAATCGTGGGGATCTCGCTTTCCAGGCCCGGAGAATGGACGAGGTGCTCTATTCCACCTATCGTCAGGATCTGTCTCTGATTCATTCCTCTACCATTCCCCTAACCGTCGATAAGCAAACCTTCCTCCTGGATATCACGGTCGATGACACTGCCAACCTGTATCTCTCGACTTTCGACAAACCCGATCGGCTGACCGTCGAGATGGTAAACCGTAACAACAGCCAGCGCACTACCCTAACAGCCGTAGGTTTCCCCCCTCCGGAGACTCTCCGGTATCTTTACGATAGTGGATTCCCTCCTTATGTCATGTCTCCGGGGGAAGTGATGGTTCCGGTGGCTCATCGGATTAACAGAGGCCGGGATCGAGGGATCAAGTCATTCGAACTGCAACGGTTTGATTTCCAGGCTGGCAAAGTATCGATCTCGCATGAGGTGAAGATTAGCTCCGGCCTGTTGGTGGCCCTGGAAAAAAGCCGCGAAGAGATCAACAACCGACGCCTGCGACAATTCGATCAGTTTGTGATCCGGGATGTCTATCGCTGTGACAGCGGCAAGGTGTGGATGATCGCGCAGTTTTATTCCCACGACAATTTTCGAGGCATGCACAGCACCTCCCCCACAACCTACCAAAGTTTTGAGCAACTCATCGGTGAGTTGGTGATCTTTGTATTTAACAAGCTTGGAGAACCAGAACAGGCCATCATCGTGCCGTCCAGCCAGTCGATCCGCAATGCCCGTGACCGCACTTCCGTGTATGCCAAACATATGTATGACGAATCTCGGCGGGAACTCCGGCTGTTGTTGCGGGAAGATTCCGGCGACACGTACCGCGGTCCGTCAAGGCTTTATCTGCGGACTGTGAATCTGAACAGTGGACAGGTATCACCCCGGATCCTCATTTACGACCCGGAGCGCCGCACCATGCACACCCCCATGGTATTTACCCAATGGATCAATTCCGACATCCTCCACCTGATGAGCTATGAAGGCGAGGACGAGCGTATTTACGGGGTGAATGTGAACCTGGCTATGCCACCGATGACGGAGGAGGAGCGGGAAGAATTTCAAAGCCGTCGGTAGGGCTCTTTGGGCTTTTGCCTATATTCGAACATGAACCTTCAGTGGCTCGAGCTGCTGGGCGTGGCCCTGGCACCCATCGTTTTTCTATTCACCTACATTTACCTGCGGGATGAATATGAGCGTGAGCCACTGAAGTATCTGCTCATTTCTTTTGTATTGGGGGTAGCTACGGCAGTACCTGTGGTTTTCCTGGGCAACTGGGTGGAGGATTATACGGGTTTCCGCCTTTCCGGGCCCAATTGGGTCGATATTCTGCTGTATGCCTTCGTCGTAGTGGCTCTCACCGAAGAGGGGATGAAGTATCTCGTGCTTCGCTGGTACATCTACCCACATGATGAATTTGATGAGCCCTATGACGGCATCATGTATGGTACAGCTATTTCCCTGGGCTTTGCTGCCATTGAAAACATCCTTTATATTTTTTCCGCCGACGATGCCTGGGGCACGGGCTTGCTTCGGATGTTCACTGCCGTGCCAGCCCATGCTATGTTTGGGGTTCTGATGGGCTTTTTTGTCGGAAAAGCCAAATTCATGCACAACAAAACCCGGGCCTACCTGGAGCGGATGAAAGGGCTGGCAGTAGCGATATTATTCCACGGCTTGTACGACTTTTTCCTGTTTCTGAACCAAAATTACCTCACGCTGTTTGCTTTTTTCTCCCTCATTATGGGCATCGTCCTGGCTGCCCGCGCGATGCGCCTGCACAACGACATGTCGCCGCATAAGAAGATGGAAGGAGAAGGAGAAGGAGTTGAAAGTGAAGAGTAGAAAGGTCAGATCAATAATTGACCGAGACAAACGGAAACCAAATCCCCCCCTGAAGCGAGGGCTCAGGGTCACAGAAGTTTACCCGCAAATGGCGGGCCTTAGGAGGAGGGCTGGGAGGTGAAACAACAAACGCTTAATGCAGATCAGTAAGGAGGAACTCAGACAATTACTTGAAGACGCCCACGAGCGCTATAACCGGCCGGATTTTATCGAAGATGATCCGGTGAAAATTCCGCATGAATTTTCGCGGCGGGAGGATATAGAAATCAGTGGCTTTTTGACGGCTTTGATCGCCTGGGGGCGTCGCGACCTGATCATCCGCTCTGCCAATGGCATTCTTGCCCGGATGGACCGCGCGCCATACCAATTTGTGATGAACGCCGATCATGATGACCTGAAGGTCATGAATGACTTTGTACATCGCACAATGAACGGGCAGGACCTCAAAAGCATCATCCTGGGACTTCGCCATGCCTACCGGCAGTACGGCTCCCTGGAAGTAACCTTTGCCACCGGTCTCTCCCCCAACGACGAGCATGTCGGCCCGGCCATCATCCATGCACGTTCGGTGCTCACGGCAGTGCCCGACATGCAGCCCCGTACTCACAAGCATCTGGCCAATCCGGCCAAAGGCTCTTCAGCCAAGCGCATCAACATGTTTTTGCGCTGGATGGTACGCCGCGACCGCCGCGGCGTGGATTTTGGCCTGTGGGACAGCATTCCCACCGCCAAACTCATCTGCCCCCTCGACATTCACACCGGCACTGTAGGCCGCGCCCTTGGCCTCCTCACCCGCAAACAAAGCGACTGGAAAGCGGCAGTGGAACTCACGGCCTCCCTCGCTGCATTTTGTCCGGAAGATCCGGTGAAGTTTGATTTTAGTCTGTTTGGGTTGGGGGTGAGTGGGGGATGGTGAATAGAGAAAGGTCGAATCCCACAGCACGACCTATCTGCGAAAGGCCTTGGCGAGCAGCGCCTCGAATCGCTGGGGCTGCTCCTCGTTGCGGGCCTTGATCTGGTCGGTGAGTTAGTAATCAAAGTAGATTCAGTATCCAGAGTGACTAAATTACCCAAGATGGCTATCATAGCCCCCCCCAAGTCCCCCAAATCTTTCTTAGCTTTAACCCCACATTTCTTCAACCTATCCCAATGAAGCGAATTGCCCCTCTTGTTCTGCTTGCTGCAGTAGTCGCCCTGGCCGGCTGCAACAACAACGGTGCCTCCAAAACCACACCCATGACCTTCGAGGAGAAAGCTCCGGAAAATGCCTACCCCGGCCTCTTTGAAGCCGTGCAGTTGTCGGCTGTCTTTCCGGACTCCAAAACCTTTGTGGATGCTGTGCCTAAGGCCGACCCACAAGCGATCATGAAGGCCTACCACCAGCAGAAAGATCAGCCCGACTTTGCCCTCAATACTTTTGTGGAGGAATGGTTTGCGCCTCCACCAGCTTTTGCCTCGGGCTTTGAAGCCGACACCGCCCGCAGTGTAACCGAGCACATCCAAGCCCTCTGGCCTGTGCTCACCCGCGAAGCAGATCAGCAGGCTCTAGGAAGCCTCATTCCCCTCCCCTACCCCTATATCGTGCCCGGCGGACGCTTCGGTGAAATCTACTACTGGGATAGCTACTTCACCATGCTGGGACTGAAAGCTTCCGGCAACCACCAGTACATGATCCACAACATGGTGAATAACTTCGCCTACCTTATGGATACCGTCGGGTTTATCCCCAATGGCAACCGAACCTACTTCCTCGGTCGGTCACAACCCCCATTTTTCTCCATGATGGTGAAATTGCTGGCCGATATGGATCCGAAGGTTTCCGTCGCCGATTACCTCCCTCAGCTGGAGCGGGAATATATGTTCTGGATGGATGGCGACACGGCCCTCAGTCCGTCTCGTCCGGCCTATCGCCGGGTAATAATGCTGCCCAATGGGACCTATCTCAACCGATACTGGGACGACCAACCCGAGCCCAGACCTGAATCGTACAAAGAGGACATGGAACTGGCATTCGAAAACCCCGAGCGCGACAGGGTTCAGCTGTTTCGCGATCTCAGAGCCGCCTGTGAGTCAGGCTGGGATTTCAGCAGCCGCTGGCTCACCGATCCCGACGATCTGGGTACCATTCGCACGACAGAGATCATCCCGGTGGACCTGAATGTGTTGCTCTGGCACAGCGAAATGATGCTGTCAACTGCCTACGAGCAATCAGGCAATACAGAAAAATCCACTCAGTACCGTCTCTGGGCCGAAGAACGGGCAGACGCCATCAATGAATATCTCTGGGATCCCCGAAATCAAATGTATTCCGACTATGTGTGGACCGAAGGCACTCCGACAGGCATTCCAACCCTGGCGATGAGTTTTCCTTTGCTGCACGAACTGGCTTCTGATGAACAGGCATCGCAAACTGCCCGATGGCTGGAAGAAGAATTTCTGGAAGCTGGCGGTCTATCCACCACCCTCAGCAACTCCGGCCAGCAATGGGATGCGCCCAATGGCTGGGCACCGTTGCATTATGTGTCGATTGCCGGCTTGCGAAAGTACGGATACAATGAGCTGGCCAGAGAGATCGGTCAGCGCTGGATCGCCATCAATACGGCTGTTTATAGCGAAAGCGGCAAAATGACAGAGAAATACAACGTGATGGAAACCAACCTCAAAGCAGGTGGGGGTGAATATCCGGTGCAAGACGGCTTCGGCTGGACCAACGGCGTGCTACTCAACCTGATTGCAGACGAATAACCGGCCAGTTGAGACAGGAGAATGTCCCGGTTGTCCGGTTTTCATTGCGCGAAGCCGAATTCCTGAGTATTTTCCCACAACACAATTTTCAGGAATTGCGTTATACCGAATGAAACACCTTGCCTTATGATCACCAGCAAATTTCTTCCGGTCCCCGGTCGCTTCCTCATCTCCGAGCCTTTTATGGATGATGAAAACTTCCAGCGGACGGTGGTATTGCTGGTCGAGCACGGCCCTAATGGCTCCCTGGGATTTGTCCTCAACCGACAGCTCGACAATGTGCTCACAGATGTGATTAAAGACCACCGAGTCGGTGACAACCCCATTTTTCTCGGAGGTCCGGTCGAGCAGGACACCCTGCACTATGTGCATCGGCGGGGAGAAGACATTGCAGACAGCCGGGAAGTGATTCCGGGCTTATTCTGGGGCGGTGATTTTGAAACTATCCGGGAGATGCTTTTTTCCGGGGAGCTCACCGGGAGCGATATCAGGTTTTTTGTTGGATACTCCGGCTGGGCAGCAGGCCAGCTCCACCGCGAACTACGCCGCAAGTCCTGGATCGTCGCTCCGGAACATGCAGCCCTCATTTTTCAGGATGATCACGATGCCATGTGGCAGGAAATTCTTCGAAGCATGGGCCCCAAATATCAGGTGCTTTCCAATTATCCGATCGATCCAAAAATGAATTGAGGTTCCGACCCCGTACCTCCAACCTTCGTGTATGTTCAGACTTATTTCGCTTTCCACATTCCTGGTCATCCCATTGATTTTGTTGTCCCAAACCCCCGCTCCTTTCCAGGTTCAGGGGAGAGTCTCCGACTGGGAGGGAGATACTGTCAGGCTCTTTTTCCTCGATGGCGTATCGCTGAGGCAGATCGCCAATACAGCAGTACAAGAAGATGACAACGGCCCCTTTTTTGCCATGGGCTTTCAGGACGTCCCACCAGGATTTTATTTCGTGGGCTCGGGCTTGCCCCGGCATACCAAACAGGTGATCTTGGGCATTGACTCCCTGGTCTTCCTACAGGGAGATTATCATAACTTCTATCAGGCCAATCTCCAGTATTCGCCCTCCAACCTTACCTTTAACAATGCGCTCCAAACCACCAACCAGCTTCAGCAACAATCCAACTCCCTGAACCAGCAATATCAACAGGCCAAAAGCAGAGGGCAAAGTACGGAGGAAATCAGTACGCAGCTCAACCAGCTGGATGACCAAAAACTCGCCCTCATTGATTCGCTGAATCAGATCCATCCC
>CAZLKP010000186.1:0-344 GCA_964560095.1 uncultured Bacteroidia bacterium | reverse complement strand
GCGCTGGCGCTACGAACCTACCTCAATGCCCCGGAGAAGCAGGCGAAATACAAATCAGAAATCGACTTCTTCGCCTCCACGTTTTTCGCCCGTGCTGATTTGACTGATTCTGCCTATCAGCATATGCCATTGCTCAATGAATCGTTTCAGAACTATGCCAGCACCCTGGGGAGCGTGAATGTGCCACTAGAATCCGTCATTGCGTACTGTGAATCGTGGCTGGAAGACCTTCCACAACCCGGACCTACTCATAAATCAGCCATTCTTGGGCTGACCGCTGGCTTCAAGGATCGACAGAATGATGCTTTTGCTCACTATGCCAACCTGTACTTTGAGATGTATCC
>CAZLKP010000185.1:0-8947 GCA_964560095.1 uncultured Bacteroidia bacterium | reverse complement strand
ACCACTGATGGAGAGCTTCCCTGCTCCCAAGGAAGCTGCCATTCCGGCCACCAGACCATACAGCGAAATCACGTCGATGACTCTCCCGATCGGACCATTGGCCCGATCGCCGATCAGGGGATGGAGCAAGGCCCCCAGGGAAAATGACTGTTTCCGGTTGTAATAACTGATCGCGAAGACGAGGCCTGCTAGGGTGTACATCCCATAAGGAATGATGGTCCAGTGCATCAGCATGGTGGACATCGAAAAGGTCGCAGCTGCTGCCGACATACTATCCATCTTAAGCCCTGGAGGAGGGGTGTGAAGGTGATATAAGGGTTCCGCAGGACCCCAGAACAGGATGCCGGTAGCAATGGTGGTGGTGAGGGTGATGGCAAACCAGCGCCATCTGGACAGAATCGGTTGGGCGCCTTTTCCTCCGATGGTCGTGTTGCCGAGGGGAGAGAGGTAAATGGTGGCTATTACGAGCAAAAAGGCAAAAGTACTCCAGGAAAACAGCCAGCCAATATGGTTGAGGACCCACTGATTCGCTCCCCGCACTGTTTCCAGAAATCCAGGAGGGTCGGCCAGGCTGTACCCGATGGTGAGCAACAAGAAAATAATCGGAGGAAAGAAAACTCGGGGGTCAAGGGATCTCATGGTATGAATTGTACAGATAAGGTACACAGACATCAAGTAGGACTCAAGTTGGCCTGGTTTCCGCATGTCTCCCGCTCTGAAGCAACGTGCGTTGGAACAGCAATGGATCGGACAATTATCCCTATATTTTTTTGATCAACCAGATGCCACTCCCAGACGAGAATTGCCATTTGCCGGAAATGGCCCTGCAGCAACTGGGTATTGCTCCGGGCCTTGAACTCACATTTTTCGCTGCTGAGCCCATGCCGATAAATTGGTTGACCTTGTGGCTTATCTGCAAGAGTTAGAGGAATGGCATGTTGCATCATCACTGATTTCACTTGCGGTTCCGTATCTTTCCTATTACGTTCGAAGGCTCTATCAACTCCGAGAACATGAAGCTATGCTTTCACACTACCGTCGTTCTGACATGGATGTCTGGACAGGAAGGATAGACAGCACCAACGATTCTGATGGCTTCCGGATTCATCAGGTAGTCAGACCTTTGGATTTGAATACATGGAAGCCTCAGCCCAGAGAGCCAGGATCCCGCCTTTTTTGCCTGCTGGGCTTTGCCTGTGACGCGGGTGTGGCGAGAAACCAGGGACGTAGGGGAGCGGTCGAAGGTCCGGCTTTTATTCGAAAGGCGCTGGCGAATCTCCCCGCTGCATTTCCTCCGGAAGCCGCTTTGTACGATGCCGGGGACATCTTCTGTGACAACGAGGACCTGGAAGAAGCACAGCAGGCACTTGCAGAAGCCGTTTCACATCTTCTCGACCTGGGGATGATGCCCTTGCTGCTGGGGGGAGGCCACGAGGCAGCCTATGGCCACTATCATGGTATTTTCTCCCATGCCAAGCAGGAAAATCCTTCATCCCGCATCGGTATCATCAATTTCGATGCACACTTTGATTTGAGGTCTTATCCCGAAGGTGGTCACTCCGGATCGTCATTTTTACAAATTGCAGATGAATGCCGGGCATCTGGCATCGATTTTTCGTACATGGTTCTGGGCATACAGCCCTCCGGCAATTCCAAAGCCCTGTTTCAAACGGCCAATGATTTGGGGGTTGAATATGTACTGGCTGAAGATATGGGTCCGCAGAATCAGGACGGCATCCGGGAAGCCATCCGGTCCTATGCCCAAAGGCATGACTTGCTGTACCTGACCCTGTGTATGGACATGTTTGCCGCTGCTGCGGCTCCGGGGGTATCTGCCCCACAGCCCTTGGGGATGGCCCCGCAGTCTGTCCTTCCCATGATTCGGGAAGTCATCAAAAGCGAAAAGGTTATCAGCCTGGAAATCGCAGAGGTGTCACCCCCGCTCGATATGGAACAGCGCACCTCAAAGCTGGCAGCTGCGCTGATCTGGGAACTGCTTAGCAACGTCTAAATCATGATGCTCCCGCGCTTTGTCAAGCGTTAATCTACGCTCAGTACCACTTTCCCGATGTTCTGGTTGGCTTCCATGTAGCGATGGGCTTCCACGACTTCTTCCCAGGGAAAAACCGTATCGATCACGGGTTTGAGAACCTGGGCTTCAAATCGGGACCAGGCATAACGATGGAAGTCCTGCGTGAGCTTGATTTTGTAGTCTTTACTGCGATTGCGAAGGGTAGATCCATAGATCGAGACCCGCTTTCTCAGAATAGGGCCAAGATTGACATGTTCGAGCATGGTTCCCCCCATAAAGCCCAGCATCACCAGTCGGCCGTCACGTGCGATGCAGGATAAATTGCGCTGAAAATAGGGAGCACCCACGAAGTCCAGGATCACATCCACGCCCTGGTGCTGAGTTTGTTCCTCAATCAGCTCGGAAAAATCTTCTTCCTTGTAATCGTAGGCATAGTTGGCCCCCAGGCTCTGGCAGAATTTGTGCTTGGCCGAGGAAGCCGTGATATAGATCTCGGCGTCAAGGGTTTTGGCCAGCTGTATGGCAGCAGTTCCTACGCCGCTTCCACCAGCATGAATGAGTATTTTCTGGCCTGATTGCAGATCTCCCAACCAAAACAGTCCCTGATAGGCAGTGAGAAAGGCTTCCGGTATGGCGGCGGCATCTGTGTAGGACCATTTCTGTGGGATCTTCATGGCCAGATCCTGATGGATCACACAGTATTCGGCATAGCCACCGCCTGGTAGAAGCCCGCAGACCCGATCTCCCAGCTGAAAATGATTCACTTCATCTCCAGCACCCACCATTTCTCCGGCCATTTCCAGTCCCAAAATCGGACTGACACCATTTGGGGGAGGATATTTCCCCTGTCGTTGTAGGGTATCAGCGCGGTTGAGGGCAGTTGCATGGATTCTCACCAACAGCTCCTGTGGGCCTGGCTCTGGTTTTTCCCATTCCCAAAGCTGCAGTTGTTCGGGCCCTCCGTGGTCCCGGATGATGATAGCACGCATAGAAGAGTCACTCATGTTGACAGAAGTTGGTAGGTGAAAAATACAAAAATCCCGCGCATCTGAGGATATTGATTCCCACCGCTTGAAATCCCATATTTGAATGATTGACTATGAACCTTTTATCATGAAGAGAATATATCTGGATCATGCAGCCTCCACACCCATGGTTCCCGAAGTAATGGAAGCCATGATGCCATATCTGATGGATTCCTTTGGGAATCCTTCCTCTACCCACGCCCACGGGCGGCATCTGAAGAATGCCATAGAGGAGGCAAGGCGAACCATTGCCCAGACCATTGGCGCCCTTCCTGCAGAGATTTTCTTTACCAGTGGGGGCACCGAGTCTGACAATCTCGCCCTCAGGGGGATGGTAGAAACCCATGGGATCCATACCATCGTTTCCTCTAAGATTGAGCACCACGCTGTTACGCACACCGTGGAACAGTTAGAGAATGAAGGAAGGATTCAGGCCATTTGGCTCAATGTGCTGCCCGACGGGCGGGTAGATCCGGATCAACTCAGAATGGTGTTGAAACAGCATCCTCGGTCGCTGGTATCGCTCATGCACAGCAACAATGAGCTGGGTACCATGGCAGATGTCAATCTGATGGGAGCCATTTGCAAGGAGGAAGGTGCGTGGTTTCATTCAGATACGGTGCAGACCATGACCCATGTCCGATACGACCTGGGGAGCCAGCCGATAGATCTGGCCACGGCCAGCGCGCACAAGTTCAACGGGCCGAAAGGCATTGGCTTCCTCTATGTGAAAAAAGGCCTGCAGTTGCTTCCTATGCTGCATGGGGGGAGTCAGGAGCGGGGACTTCGGGCAGGGACGGAGGATGTCGCGTCGATCGTGGGTATGGCAAAGGCTTTCTCGCACTCGTATGGCCGTTTTGGAGAAAAGCAAGAACACCTCCGTCGTTTACGTTCGTATATGCGTGAGCGACTGATGTCCGCTATCCCTGGTGTTTTGATGAATGGAGCCGAGGACGATAGCTATGCAATGCCCACTGTGCTGAACGTCACATTCCCGGATCGTGTGGCTGAAGGGATGTTGCTCTTTCAACTGGATCTGGAAGGGATTTCTGTATCTGGAGGATCTGCCTGTCAGTCCGGAGCCCAGGTCGGATCTCATGTCCTTCACGGCATCGGCAAATCATCGGCCGAAATCGGACGAACGGTGCGTTTTTCTTTCGGATGGCAAAATACACTGGGAGAAATAGATGTTGTGGTCGAGAAATTGCAAGAGATTATGGCGGAAGAAAAGGTCAAGAGTTAAGTATGTATTGTCCCAGTACCCCAACACCTTCCCAACCCCAACCCCTTTTCCCCGATGGACGGAACCTCAGTAGCGATATATCTGGATTTTGAAAATCTTGCGCTGTCGGCAGAGGCAGCTTATCCGTCCCGGGATTATCCGATGCGGATCGAACCGCTACTGGATTTTGCCAGCAGCAAGGGCGAGGTGTTGCTACGCTGTGCCTATGGCGACTGGACACGTCCTGCCTTTAATCGGTATCAGTCTCAGCTGATGGAATATGGCTTTGAGCTGGTCCATTTGCCTGAAACGAATTCTCAGGGAAAAAATGGTTCCGATGTGCGTCTGGCCATTGACGTGATAGAATACGTGGCGCATTTCCCAGGCATTCAGACCATTGTCATTGGGTCGGGAGACACGGATTATATTCCGCTTATTCAGCGATTACGTTCGCTGGGGAAAGAGGTGATTGTGATGGGATTTGAGCACAGCGTGGGAATGCTGGTCAAGCGCAACAGTGCAGAATTTATTTCCATCGAAAAGCTCCTGGGCCCGGCTGAGTTGGAAGCAGTTACAGCTGGTGTTACAGAGGAAAAAACACCCGAATACGGGCGAAGACTGCTGGTTCGCTATATTAACAGCCGGTCGAATGATGGTCCGGTGCTGATGGCCAAGCTGAAGCAGCAGCTTCTTCGCCTGGACCCTTCATTCTCTGAAAAAGACCTCGGGTTCCAGTCATTCAAGCATTGGTTGCTCTCAATGCAGGGAGATCTGGTTAAGGGAATCGACCAGTCGAATGCCTCTCTGCCCCTGGTGCATCTGGTGGAGGATATTCCAGATGTTCCGGAAGAGCCCTCTGGGCTGGCATCTCGCGAACTGGCACAGCAGTTTCTGGTAAAAAATCTTCGCTATCAGCAGGATCACGATATGCGACTGGGAATTGCCAAAGCCGTTATGGCTGCGTTTGATAAGCGCGACATGATGTCGATGAGTGATATGTTTGACTTCGTCTTTGAGTATCTGGATCAGGAGCAGCCTAAAAGCGATATCAAAAAATACATCAATACGCTGTTTACCGGAGGGGCATTTGAGCCCATTGACCGTCGGATGAATGGGTCATTATTGGCGCGGCCCATGGTGCTTCAAAAACATATCACGGACGCCCAGTCGCTGGATGAAATCTACATCCAGCGCATTGGCGATATTTTGCAGAGCCGCTACACGGCCCTGCATTCGTATGAGATCCTGGATCTGATGATTTGATTATTCTCCGTGGAATACCATCAGAGGGATATCAAACTCCAGAGCAATACGACGGGTCATGCTATCCTGGTAATATTCTATCAGATCGTGATGGTGGCGATGAAGCATGGCCAGCGTGTCAATCTGTTCTTCCCGCACAACCTGTGACAGGGATTTTTGTACATCCCCATCCCTAAGAATCTTAAAATCGACCAGATTGGTGGACTGAGCCAGGTCATAGAGCTGGTCAAAAAACTTTCGTTGCACCTTGTCCCAGAAGTCTTCGTGTCCACGCACATGGATACAGGTGAGTTTCCCGTCAATGGCTTTAACCATAGGGACGAGGGTCAGGATGGTGCTTAGATCTTCCTCGCGGAAGTCAGAGGCATATCCAATGTGCTTGATGCGCGGTTCTGGAGCATGTAAGGGAATCAGCAATACAGGCAGTTGCTGGTGTTTTAATACCCCCATAGAGACAGACCCAAAAGGGCCTCCGCTTCGCTCAGCAGCCCGGCCACGGGTTCCCATCACTGTCCAAGCAGGAGTATGCTTTTTGGCATAATGAATGATTCCGGCAACAGGTGAACCATATTCTTCGGCAAAAACCACCTGCAAATCGGGATACTCTTCCTTTAACCGAACGCGTAGCTTCTCTTTATTTCGGGCCCATTTGGCCTTTTCCAGGTCAGATCCAGCAGCTCTTTCCCAGTGCTTCACCGGGCGGATTACGTTCAACTCCACATGAGAGTCAACATGCAGGATATGCAGCGTTGCCCCGAGCAACTGAGCCAATGATACGGCATATGGCAGGGCTACTTCTGCGTGGGGAGAATAGTCGGAGGGGAATAGTACCGTTTTCATATCTCTTCAGCTTTGGTTAGATAAGGTATCATCTGAAGAATATTAAGAAGATGCCATGTAAAATTTGATGACTTTTGGCGCTCAAAAGGGTGGAATTTCGCAGTTGTTGAGGAATAACGAATCAGGGGCTATTTTTGAGGAATGGATGAACAGGTGATTTTTCAGGATTATATGCGTCCCAATGTGTGCTTCGGATGCGGCCAGGACAATTCGTACGGGCTGCAGATTCGATCGCATTGGGAGGGTGAAGTGGCTGTCTGCCGCTGGATGCCCGAAGAAAAATACTGGGGCTGGATCAACATCCTCAATGGTGGGATCATTGCTACTCTGGTCGATTGTCATTGCATGGGCACAGCGCTGGCCCATGCATACAAGTCGGAAGAACGAACGATGGACTCAGAACCCGTTTACCGATATGCAACAGGAACGCTGAGCGTGAAATACCTCAAGCCTACCCCGGGTGATCAGAAGCTGGTCTTGCGGGCAAAAGTGGAGGAAGTCAAAGGCAAGAAGACTGTCCTCAGCTGCGAAGTCTGGAGTGGAAATCAGCTCACATGCACTGCCGATGTGATTGCCCTCCGGGTAGTGGACAGTCGTGAGGACAATCGGAATAATCCGTTTGTGGGGTGAAGATGGTCATTGGTCGGTAGGCGAAATATAATGACCATCTTCCGACCTCCGACCATCCAGCAAACCATAGGATTTTCCCCGCTACCGCCTACCTTTGCCATCATGCTGAAAGCCTCACATATCACCAAGTCCTATGGGAAGCTACAGGTGCTGAAAGGTGTCGGTATTGAGCTGGCGGCCGGAGAAGTCGTGGCTTTGGTGGGGAGTTCTGGTGCCGGAAAGAGCACGCTGCTACAGATCATCGGCACACTGGACATGGCCGACGGGGGCGAGGTGCTGTTTGAAGGCAACAATATACTGGCATTTTCAGAGCGGCAGCAATCGCATTTTCGGAATCAGTCTCTGGGCTTTGTGTTTCAGTTTCATCATCTTCTGCCGGAGTTCTCAGCGGTGGAGAATGTGTGCATGCCGGCGCTGATCGCGAAGCAATCGCTCAAGGAAGTGGAACCCAGGGCGCAACAATTGCTGACCAGGCTGGGCCTGAAGGATCGTTTTCACCACAAGCCGACAGAGCTGTCGGGGGGGGAGCAACAGCGTGTGTCGGTGGCACGGGCCCTGATCAATGGTCCCAAACTCATCCTGGCAGATGAGCCCACCGGGAATCTGGATACCCAAAATAGTGATGATCTGTACCGATTGATTTTCGACCTGGCCCACAGCACGGGTGTCGGGTTTCTGATTGCGACACACAACATGGCCCTCGCCGACCGGGCTGATCGTACCGTTCGCATTCAGGATGGCTACATTGTGGATCCATAAATAATCGCCGGAAACCCATAGCTGAGTTTCCGGCTTCTTTTGATACCCTATTGATCGTCTGGTTCTCGCCTGAGGGATCTTGATCCGAAAGATCAGGCAACTTGTTTTTCTGATTCGCTGATGATCGCTTTGACCCGGTTCCGGGCCCGGGCCAATCGCATTTTTACCGCAGAGTCAGAAATATTGAACCGCTCCGTAAGTTCCTTGATAGAAAGATCCTGCTGGTATTTCATCACGAGGATGTCCCGATCATCTTCCTTGATTTTTCTGAGTGCTCGTGCCAGATGACGCGAGCGACTTTTAAGAGGTTCATGATCTTCATCATGATCATGAAGATCACACGTCTCATTCAACTCTTGGAGGTGGTATCGGCTGGATTTGCGGTATTGCTCCACACAATAATTGTAGGTAATGGCATAGAGCCAGGTGGAAAACTTGCTTCTGCCACTGTATTTTTGCAGTTGATGAAACAATTTCACCATGACATCCTGTGCCATGTCCTTGGCCAGATCCGGATCTTTGGAAAAGCTCAGGCACTTCCGATACACCTTTCCGGAGTATCGAAGGTAAAGGATGCCAAACAGATCGGTTCTTCCATTCTCCAGAATCTCCCCGATAATTTCTTCGTCGGTCATTTTTTTGGCGCTTTTTGCGCCAATGGCCTGGAGTTGGGGAGAAGCCGGTTGTGTAAGCGGAATTAGCATGGGTGTGAAACTTGAGGGTTATTTGTTATTGTTGTTTGACACACCTAAATACTAGATTTTCGGAGCAAAAGATTGATTAAAATTATGTAATTTTAGTAAGTCTGATTGTTGAAGCTCTATAAAAATAAGCCCCGGAGAGCAATCTCCGGGGCTTATTTTTATAAGGAATTACCTAACTTCTATAAGTAACGGCATGAATGGCCTCAATAACTCTACCCGGATTGGGGAGGAATGCATCTACCAGCGTCGATGAATAGGGCAGGGGAGTATCTCGCCCGGTAACCCGAACCACGGGAGCATCCAGATAGTCAAATGCCCGCTTCTGAATCATGTATGCCAACTCGCCTGCCATACCTGCCAGAGGCCAGGACTCCTCCACAAACACGCAGCGGTTGGTTTTTTTGACCGACTGAACAACGGTATCATAATCAATCGGGCGCACAGATAGCAGGTCGATCACCTCCACACTCAC
>CAZLKP010000184.1:0-8964 GCA_964560095.1 uncultured Bacteroidia bacterium | reverse complement strand
CGGGCAAGAAAAAGGGCACGGAACGTGAGATAGCCGGTCAGTTTGCCAGACTCATCCACCACATAGATGGTGTAGAATTCATCCATATCCTCCGACTGGGCCACGACCTCCCTCAGTGCATCCAGCTTGGTCATTCCCTGCTGCACCTTCACCACATCCGGATTCATCAACCCGCCGGCAGTGTCTTCTTCATAGGTCAACAGCTGGTTGATGATGATTTCTTCTTCGTCGGGTATGTAGGTGAGCAGTTTATCCCGAAATTCGTCATCGACCATGCCTAGCAGGTCTGCAGCGTCATCAGGAGCCAACTCCCGAATCAGTTTGGCCCCCAGCTGGGGCCCCAGGACATACAGCAGATCTCCGGGATTGCTGTCTTCGTCCATCTCTGATAAGGCAGCAGATACCAGGTCGGTCGGTACCTCCCTGAGAATTCTTTCCCGCAACTCTGGTGAGCAGTCTTCCAGGACTTGGGCGACCTCAGAGGGGTGCAAGACGGTCATCAGTGCCTTAATCCTGGGGTTGGGCTCCCGGATCAGGCGTTTGACTCGTTCTACGCGGTTCAGGGTACGGGTGGATTCGCCAGCCACAGTTCAGATCAATTGAGGGTGATAGGGTGCGAGCAAAACCGAATCCCATCACATGAGCCCTCAAGACCGTATCAGGATAGCCATTTGACCACCAGCAAAACGATACAGATCAAAAACATGAAGATGGAGATCTTATTAATCCCGTGCATCATCTTCAGGTTGAAGTTGCTGGGCTCGTCCGGCCCGGGCTTGCGAAATGTGATGTATCCGATAATTTTTTTCCAGACTTCCATGCTGGACCAACTTTCGAGCCGAAGATATGTTTTCTTCGACGAAGAATCATGTTATTCACCTCCTCGGACTTATATTTTCCATTCGGCGAGCACCCTTTGGTGTGTGTCTGAGTGGAATCAGTGCGAATCTCAGCCAAACAGAGATTGTATGAATGCCCAAGTACTCAGGTTGCTTTTTCAGGAACGCTCGGCCATAGAAAAACTGCTCGCAACGCCTTCCTTTTGTATCCAGGACTCCAAGATACTGGCCTGGCTACAGGGAGATGGGCCTCGCCTGGATGCACTGATCAAAGCAGGCATTCTTCAACGAAACCAGGAGCTTATTGGGCCAGGGCCTATGCTGCTGCTCCTGGACCAAGGCGCTGAAGCCAGGAATCCCGAATCCTGCCACGTACACTGGCGTCAAACTCTGACAGACCTTCGTGCGGCCGTTCATCAAATGGAAGCAGCAGAATCCAATCCGGATGCCCGGCTTCAGGCTGGAAAAACGGCCATGCGCTTACTCAACCGCTGTCGATGGTGGACACTGGCGCTGACAGCTTCGGTGCAGCAACCCAGCTCGCCCTCCTGGCTCGAACAACGGGCCGACGAGATGAAGCAGGCGGCTAGAGAGGTACAACGATGGTTGTTGATGCATCCGGCTTTTCCCGAATGGGAGGAACAACAACATCTGTTGACCTTTGACCTGGATCAGGCTGCGGCTCTATGCCGTTGGCAGGCCCGGACTACTGCGGACAGGCGATTGGAAAAAATTCGGCGAATCAGCCAACAAAGATCCTCTGCTGAGGCAAAGAATATCCGGCTGAAAGAGAGCAGGGAAGGCATTCCTTTTTTGATGCTGCATCAGGAATTGGGCATTACCACACATCCAGCTCCGGAATCTGGCAATCACCCCTCCGGCCCGCTTTACTCCCTTGAGGAAGCTCCTGAAAGCATTGATATGCCGGATCTGACTGCCCTGGCGGAGGCTTGGCAGGCATCCGGGCAGCACTTGTTCCACTTTCTCCAGAATTCCCCACTCACTCGTCATTTGCCAGAATCCCCCCGCCTGTCCCTCATGTCCAGTCTGATGCAGCAGCACATGCAGCAGATCACCTGGAAAAAGGCTCCCACAGGTGATGCCTGGGAAGCCTTTTTACATATCTGATGTCTCGTGCTCAGTGAAGCTGCTCCCCCATCACAAAGAAGCAATCCCCTCCTTCCGGACATTCGCACGATCGCCCATCAGCCGAAAACTCAACTGTGCTGCAATCTGTACAGATACATCCCTGATATTGACCGACTTCCAGCAGGGTCAGTTGCTGCCCCTGAATAATCAACTGGAACCTGGCCACCACAGCATCCTCTCCCTGCTGCCAGGAAGCTTCATACATCCAGCCCGCGGTCGGGGAACTCACAAGGCGGTCGTTGTAGCTCCCGTGAGGGACTCCCGCATTCCTGAGATCCCGGGAAAAATGAGCCTGTATCCAGTTGCGAAATGCGTCATTAGCCGGGAGGTTCTCCGCTACGCCATCAGGGGTCATGAGACCGAGGGTGTATGATTGTGCTCGGAGGTCAATTTCCTGTTGAGCACTGGCAGAGGACCATCCGAAGCAGTGCAGAGCAACGAGCAAAATGAGAAAGCGATATTTGATCGACAAAGTCATGGACATGATTCTTGGGTGTGAATGACAACATCAGCGAATAACCCTCATCTGACTCTGGAAGGTGAGGCCGTGAACACGAAGGATATAAGTGCCGGGAGACAGATCCAGGAGTTGCTGACCAATGACCCAGCGATTGGTGCCGGGTGTCCCGTTGCGGGTGATCACTTTTACCTCACGCCCGTCGAGATTGAGTACAGACATCTGTACCTGTTCCATTTGGGTAAGAAAGACCTCTACGAAGGAATGTGACCGAAGCGGAATGGGACCCATTGTCACCAATTCTGATTGGGTTGCGACAAATGTAACTTCACGAACCTCTGAATAAGCGCTTTTCCCGTCCATATCTACCTGCCGGATTCGGTAGTACAAATGATTGGCTATGTTAGCCGCCGATTCATCCCGATACTGATAAGACTGTCCCTGTGGTGATGTATAGGTCGGATAAACCGTGGATACCACCTCCCAGACACTTTTGTCGAAGCTGCGTTCAATCTCGAAACGATCATGATTGACTTCCGCTGTAGTGGCCCAGTGAAGCACTGCATCCCGGCCCTCTTTCTGCACCGACACATAAGCCCATTCCACCGGGAGTGCGACACTGTTAAAAAACCAAGTATAACCGTCGTTGAAATAGATGTTATTAGCGGTGATTCGGACATGGTCCGATCCGGGAATGTAGGCACCGCTGCTGGATGATACAGCAAACCCGGTTTCGTTATTATCAAAATCAATCACAATATCGGCGGCGGTGGTGAGACCGGCATAGGTAAGCACGAGGGTGTAGTCATCTGCTGTTCCGGCGATTTCGTCCACCCCAGCAGCTGCATACAAAATCCCGGACACGTCGTCACCGGTGAGGGTCCGCTGAGCTTCGTCAAAAAAAGCGCCCTGCTGCATCACAGCCTCCGTACTTCCATAGCCAAGCAAAGAGGAAACGCTCCGATCGGCATTGGTGGCAAACAGGTCTCCCGAAGGCAAACTGGCCACATCCCGGCTGTACGTGGTCTGATCGACTGTGGAAGCCACGGTAAATGGGTCATTATTGCTGATTCGGAAATAATGAAGGTTGACATCATCACTACGTAAGTCATCCTCACTACCGTTGACACCATCTGATCCGGGATTGAGATTGAAAATATTATCGGAACCGTCAGTGGCTTTGGTGTAATCTCTGTCACTACCGCTTAGGCCGGACTCGGAGGCTGCATTGACATGCGCCAAACCAAGCGAGTGTCCCAGCTCGTGCAACAGGGTGGATTCAAAATCGACCGCTCCGGAAGGAATTTCATTGTCTCCACCCAGGAGAATATTACCAGTCGTCGGAACCAGGTTATTGAAAACAGTGATGACATTTTGTACAGAAACGACCATGCTTGCGGCATTGGCACTGGAAGGGTCGATCCCAACCGAAACCGAGATCGTGCCACCCGTGCCGGAATAGCCAATCGGGTGGGTAACGATATCAACACCACTACTTTCTCCAGCAAAAATAAAGGCAAATGCAAGGGATGGGTTGCTGGGCAATAAGAGGAAGACCAGCAACACAGCAGACTCAAGGAGGCTTTTCAGGGTAGAAATTGTCATATCCTGAAGCAAAAAAATGAAACAATAGTGGATGGGGAGGCCACAAGGTAAAGGGAAATTAGCCCTGACTGAAATAACTGGCAACCTATTTGTTATTACGATTTGCGAAGGGGAACTAGCCCCAACTATCAGGATTGATACTCCAAAGGATCAGACGCGTCGCGAAGGGATTTTACACCAGCAGCAGCCAGACTCCTGCGGCGAGCGCTGCTCCTGACAGAGGTCCCAGCACCGGAATCCAGCTATATGTCCAGTCACTGCTCGTTTTGCTGGGGATCGGAAGAATGGTATAGATGGTTCTAGGTCCCAAATCACGGGCAGGATTGATGGCATAACCAGTGGTGCCGCCGAGACTCAATCCGATGGCTGTCACCAACAGCCCCACAGGTAAGGCATCCAAAGCTCCCAGGGAAGCAGATTCCTCTCCTATGGTTGCTCCAGTAATCAGAAAAACTCCCAGCACCAGCACAAACGTCCCAATCAGCTCTGAGAGAAAATTATTGAGCCGATGGGGGATCGCAGGGTGGGTGCAAAAAGTAGCACGGATGGCCACGGCATCTTCTGTGATTTCATAATGAGAGCGGTAATGCACCCACACCAGTGTCGTGCCAGTAGCTCCACCCAGCAATTGAGCCAATACATAACCTGGCACCAAGGCCCAGTCCAGCTTTCCGACCAAAGCAAAGCCTAGGGTGACTGCTGGATTAATGTGAGCATCGCCATACTCACTCATCATAAATACTGCGGTAAAGACCCCGAGGCCCCAGCCCAGAGAAATGACAATCCAGCCGCCATCGTGGCCTTTGGTACCTTTCAGAACAACATTCGCCACAACGGCATTGCCTAGCAATACCAGGATAGCTGTGCCAATAAATTCGGATATCACGGGAGACATGAAAGGGTAAGGGATTGGAGTAGTTGATAAATGACAGGAGTTACTAACAAAATTTGACCTCTTCTCTTCACTTCCGTTCCACCCTTCGCCCCATTCGCCACACCACCATGCCCAGGATCCCGAGAGAAACCCCAAAGCTGATCCAGGGGGATAGCCCCAATGAGGTTGGAAGAATCCCGAACAGCACTGCCACCAACCCCACGGTCAGGGAGTAGGGCATCTGGGTCCGAACGTGGTCGATGTGGTCGCAACGGGTCGCAAGTGAACTAAGAATTGTGGTGTCCGAAATCGGAGAAACGTGGTCGCCCATCACAGCTCCAGCCAGCACGGACGCTACAGCATTGTACAGAATCGGGAGGGCTTCTTCAGCCGGAAGACCAGTATTGCGGGAGGCCTCCCAGGCCAGTGGCACCAGGATAGGATACAAAATGGCCATGGTGCTCCAGGAAGATCCAGTGGAAAATGCCACCAGCGCACTCAGCAAAAAAGCCAGCGCCGGAATCCACACCGGAGATACATCGTGGCCCAGCAAATCAGTCAGAAAACCAGCCGTGTGCATGTCGGCTGTGACCCCACTGAGTGCCCAAGCCAGGGCCAGGATCATCAGCGCCCCCATCATCGCCTTAAAGCCCTGAATCATGCTGTCGATTGAGAGTCGAAGGCCCATTTTACCACCCAGCCCACTCATCACAATCGCCGTAACCAGTGCCCCCATTGATGCCCACAACAACGCCTTGTAGGAATCTGATGCACCGATAATCTGTGATAGTTTTTTGAGCATCCCCGTCTCCGAATCAGACCACACAGCATCGTCAAAACCCGTCCACATCAAACCCGCAAACACGCCCAACACAAGGACCAACACCGGAATCACAGCATATCTTGCCTGAGGCTTGATGCCTTCCAGGGGGGAAAAGTCATCTTCAATCACAGCTGCTCTTCCTGCTGACTTTTTCACAATGCCCCTTTCTCGCGCCCGTCGCTCAGCCCGGAGCATCGGCCCGTAATCACGACCAGTGAGAACCAGCATCAAAATAAAAATCAACGTGAGCGAGGGATAAAAAGAATATTGCAGGGAATGAAGAAAAATGAGATAGGGAGACTGCGATCCCGGAAAGCCGTGCAGCCCGGTGATGCCTTCGGAAATATATCCCAATTCAGCTCCTATCCAGGTAGTCACGAATGCCAGTGCTGCTACAGGTGCAGCCGTTGAATCGACCAAATAGCTCAGCTTCTCCCGTGATATTCGTAATTGATCGGTCACAGGACGCATGGTGTTCCCGACCACCAGGGTATTGGCATAATCATCGAAAAAAATGAGCATCCCCATAAGGTAAGTGGTCAGCTGGGCCGATCTGGGAGTTTTGGCCAGGCCCGACAGACGATCCACAACACCCTGCATCCCACCATTTTTGGAAATCACCGCCACCATTCCTCCGATCAAAAGGGAAAAGACAAGAATGGAGATGTGATCGTTGTCAGCCAGTGCCTCCACCACATACGTATCCAGGGCTGTCAACAAGCCAACCCCTATGGAGGTCCATGTGCCGGAAGACGCCACAGCCATGATGGCTGCACCGGTGGCCACTCCGATAAACAGCGAGATGTACACCTCCTTGATGATCAGTGCCAGCAGAATGGCAATCAGTGGGGGAAGGAGAGACAGCCAGATGGGATAGTTCACAACCGGAAGCCGGATATCTGTTTCATAATCCTGGATCTTGACTTTCAGCGTTCGGGATTTCTGGCCAGCTGGAAAAACAACCGTGCCGCGACCTTTGTTAAGGTTGAAAATATAGGTAGAGTCATTGATGGTGATCGGGAGCTCCACGATGGGCCAGAGTGCCGAGTCCAACTCCAGGTGCAAAAAGGCAGAATCGCCGACCCGGGCTACCCGCGATGGGATCATGAGAATGGTGTTTTGAGAAAATTCATAATCCACCTCCGGACCTGGTGGCGGCGTAATGGGCTGCTGGGCCTGCAAACCCACAAAGCCGAACACCAGCCACACGATCATGGAACAAAATGACTTCATATCAAGGAAATGAAGATAACAACAAATCCAATTCCGCGTAAGATGAAATATCTCCCCCAGAATTCAACCTTTCTCACCATGACGAGATCCTTATTGAGATGTCTTCTGGCCATAGGTCTATTCCTTTCTCCGGGCCTGTTGTCAGCACAGACAGCCGATTCCCTTTATCTGGACACCTACACCCAGCCGGTCGATCTTCAAAATCCAGATTTCGAATCTTTAGCGATTCTGGACACTGTGGTATCCAATTATCGGTTTTTCTTTTCGGCTGAGCAGCACTGGCGCTCAATTAACGCACAGTTGCAGTTTGCTTTTCTCCGTTACCTGCATCAGCAAGCCTCGGTGCGCCACCTAATCGTGGAAGGCGGATATAGCTATGGATTCATGCTCAACGAGTACCTGCAAAGCGGAGACGAACGCCTTCTCCAGAAAATTATGAAGGATGTCCCCATCTGCCCCGAAGATCAAATGCAGCTTTTCCGGAAAATCCATGCATATAACCTTGATCTTCCTGAAAAGGAGAAAATACAGGTGACGGGAATCGACCTGGAACACTCACCCGAATTGGTTCTCCAGGCCCTTGCCCGGATGCTACCGGGACAAGAACCGCCCCGAAAAATATCCAGATTCATTAAGGATATCACCCGCCTCCATGAGTCGCCCTACTTTGACGAAAAGGAGGTCCGGAAATATTTCAAAAAGCTCGACCGGCATATTGACCGCAAGGAAAAGGTTTATATGGAATTCTGGGGCGATGATTATGATTTGTTTAATCTAATTGTGGACAATACCCTGCAGGGGTTTCAATTCACGTGGATCCGGTCGGCGCTGTTTCAGAAAAGCTGGCAGGAACGGGAATCGAGAATGTATCGGAATTTTCTGACAATATCCCCTAACCTGAAAGCCGGCAATTATTTCGCTCAGTTTGGGGCGCTCCATACCGAAATCAGCCGGTCGCTCATCTGGGATTTCCCCAGCCTCGCCCAACGGCTCAACTCCATGCCCAGCTCCCCCGTGCATGGCGAGGTGATGACCATTTTCCGCTACATCCGGACGTTCAATTCGCCCAAAGAAGCCGAAGAACCAGACAAAGAAACCAAACAGCTCGAGGAAATCATTGACTTCATTGACCAAAAATTTCACGATCCGGTGGTGCTGTTTTCTCTGGTTGGAAAAAACTCACCATTCCGCGAACTCTCGAAAAACTTCCAGTTTATGGTCTTGATTGATGAAGAGGTCGAGGAAGAGAGTTGTGACTGAGCACCCCGCATTCCCAAAAAACAAAAAGTCCGGTATCTTTACAGGAATATGGACTCCAATCGCAAACTACGAATCGGCATAAGCATCGGTGATGTCAACGGCATCGGGCCCGAGCTTATCATCAAGGCCTTCGACGACAACCGACTCAAACATCAGTGCATTCCCATTCTCTATGGCTCCTCCAAGGTGATCAATATCTTCCGGAAAGTCATGCGAGTGGAAAAGTTTCGCTACGTAGTGGTGAACAACCCTTCTCAGGCTCACCCCAATAAACTAAACATCATTGAGTGTGTGCCAAACCTCGAACGGATTGATATTGGTAAAGCATCCGACATTGGGGGCGAAGCTGCCTACCTATCGCTCAAGCGGGCCATTGAGGATGCCCAGCACCAGGAGATCTACGCCCTTGTGACCATGCCGGTCAATAAAGCAACCATCGAAAAGTTTGAACCTGGTTTTTCAGGCCACACGGAAATGCTAGCCAAAGCATTCAATACCAAAGAAAACCTCATGCTCATGGTGCATGAAGGTCTCCGAATCGGGATCGTGACTACCCATGTTGCGGTGAAGGACATTGCCGCTAACATCACCACAGAGAAGATCATACGAAAGGTGAAGCTGCTTAATAAGACCCTGAAGAAGGACTTTACCATTCAGCAACCCATGATTGCTGTACTTGGTCTTAATCCGCATGCAGGCGACGATGGGCTTTTAGGAACAGAGG
>CAZLKP010000183.1:7907-9074 GCA_964560095.1 uncultured Bacteroidia bacterium | reverse complement strand
CACATGTTGTCGCAACCTCTCATGATAGTGATAAAGGCCGCAACGCTGTTGGTATTGAGCCTAACCGGCGAAATGTCGGCGTATGTTTCTTCTCGTGAAAGCAACACATTGACCGCTTTCTGGCCAGATTCCACTTCGCCAATCAGGCGGGGCAAATCCCGGTAGGCATCCGGCCCGATGACCAGATCCACCAGCTGCTCCTGCTCCATGAGTTGCCCCTTGAGGCGCTCTGCCATGCAACCTAACACCCCCACCATCAGGTGAGGCTTATCGGCTTTGTTTTTCCGGATCTGACGGAGGCGGTTCCAGACTTTGGCTTCGGCATTATCCCGAATGGAGCAGGTGTTGATAAACACGAGATCAGCCTCTTCCATGGAATCTGTGAATCCATACTTCATGTCTGTGAGGACCGAGGCGATGATCTCTGTATCTGAAAAATTCATCTGGCAACCATAGGTCTCTATGTAGGCAAGCCTACCGGCAGGCGCCTGAATGGCCTGCATGTAGGCAGCCCCCTGCACAGACTCATTTATGGTGGAGGCCAGCGAACCCGGTACAAATGTTTTCTGAGTGATTTTGTCGCGCATACTTCCTTTTATTCAACCCTCTCGCATGTCCGCTACCATCACCCTATGGTCGGGAGAGAAATGCCACCGCGAGGATGCTGCCTGTAAATATACGGACATCTGCAGAGAATGTGACAAAATGGCAGAAGGATTATTCGCCGTAGACTTCCAAAAAGGCTGCACTGGTGGCAAACTCCTGGAGGTTTCCTTCTTTGAGCCACAGAACACGTCCCGGATATTGTCGCAGAAGGCCGTATTCATGGGTAGCCATGAGAACGGAGGTGCCCAGTCCGGCTACACTTCTTAGCGCAGCCATGACTCCTTGCGTCGCTTTCGGATCAAGGTTTCCAGTCGGTTCATCTGCCAGAAGCAACGGCGGCTTATTAATCAGCGCCCGGGCAATACTCACCCGTTGTTGCTCTCCCCCCGACAATTGGTGCGGGTATTGGAGTTGCTTTCCCTCCAGAGACAGATCACAAAGAAGTTCATTCAACCTTGTACGCATCAAATTGTGGTCTGTCCATCCGGTAGCCCGCATGGCAAACAACAAGTTTTCTTCCACATGTTTGTCGGAGAGCAGCTGAAAGTCCTGAAAAACGAT
>CAZLKP010000183.1:5189-7897 GCA_964560095.1 uncultured Bacteroidia bacterium | reverse complement strand
GCAAAAAGGGCACATCTTTCCGGTCAATCCCATCTACTGTGGTGTCCCCGACTTTAATGGTTCCCAGCTTGGTTTCGAGGTCTGCATAAAGCATTCGCAGAAGCGAGCTTTTGCCCGAACCGGTTTTTCCTACCAAATACACAAAGTCTCCTTCCTTCACTTGAAAGGTGACACGATCTAGAATCACATTGCCTCCCATTCGCAGAGAGACATCAGAACAGGATAATACAGTTTCAGGCTCTTTGATCATGTTGCAATATCTACCCGCTTCATTTTTCCATACTCCACGATACCATCAATCACTTCCTGGATCTGACCGGCGTGATCCGGATTGGGGATCACTTTATCCAGCCGTTCTTTTCTTCCAGGACGAAAATATCCAATCAGGGTGAGGCTCTCGTCCCGAAGTTGAATGTAATCAGGAATTTTGGCCTTGCCTTTCACCTTCATCACATAATACACAGGCATGGTTCAATATTGGTTGACCCAGACAGTGTCTGGCATGATGTATATGGCAGCATCTGGCTGACGAAAAATGGCCTTTCCACTGCCGGGCATTCGGGTCAGAATGGAGCCGCTAGCGGGTCTTCCATTCTTCCAGGTTTCGGTATGGCTTACTTTTCCAGAGGAGTTAAAGTAACGAATCTCCCCGGAAAGCATTCCTTTGACAAATTCTCCACGAACGTAGGGCTGCTTATTTTCCCGGAACACTGCAAAAGAGCCGTCTTTTTGGTTATTGTAAAAATTAATGGTGGCCAGCAGAGAGCCGTCATAGTCGTAGTGGGACCACTCACCGTATTTGACACCATTGTGGTATTCCCCCTCCAAAATTACCGTGCTATCCGGAGCAAAAAAATAATAGGGACCCGACATTCGGTCTTCCTGGTAGGTAAAGGTTTCTTTGGGCATCCCGTTTTCGTAAAAAAAGGTCATAGGACCTTCCTGCAGGCCTTCCACGTAGGTGACCAGTTCTTCTACTTCTCCATTTTTTTTGAAAGTTCTGGCGACTCCGTGTTTTTCCCCATGTTTCATTGGCGTTTCACGAAGCACATTTCCGGTCTGATAGAAAAACAAACGCGTGGTATCTTCTTCCAGGCCGTTGACGAAAAACTTCCGCTTCCAAAGTCTCCCGGTCTTGTGATATTCGAGATACTCTCCCATGTAGACGCCTTTTCCGTTGCAGGGAACAGTGAATTTGAGATTCCCCTCCTTATCGCGGCGGGTGCATTGATGCATGCTATCCTCGCAGCCGGGAAGCAAGAGGAAGCATACACCCAGAATCAAAAAAATCAGATCAGGCCGTTTGATTGGAGTCCCCTTCACCATAGGGAAACCTCTGCTCGAACCGGTCGTCATAGTTGGCAGGTAAAATGATGGACAGCAGAAGGTAAAGGAAAATAGACATGCCACTGGTCACCGGGATACTGAAGATAAAAGCAAAGCGAATCAATGCTGAAGAGACCCCTGTGTATTTGGCGATACCTCCTGCAACACCACTGAACACACGGTCTTTCCTGGACCGCTGGAGAACCTTTTTATCTGTCCTCGCCCGGTCATAGGCCTTGGTTGTGGAGCGACGGCTGTAGCGGTATTGATTCTGCTCATTCCGCTCGGCATATCGACTTCTGTAGGTTCTTGCCCGCTCTTTGGTGCCTTCTTCAGCAGAAGAGGTGGTTGAAGCCGCCGGTCTGGTTTTGCGGTAAACATTCAGGGCAGGAAAATTCAGTTCCTTCTGGCGGAAGGCCAGCTGAATGGTCTTAACCAAGCCATATCCCAGGGCACCAAACCCAATGACAGGCAGAATCACAGAGATTATCTCCATGAATTCAAAGTTGGTAAAAAAGGAAGCGACGAGTAATCCAGCACCAGCCACCAAAGCCATCAGTCCGGCGGAGCCGAGCTTGCTGTTCTGATCTTTCTCTTCCTCCTCCTCTCGCTCGCGAATTTTCTCTATGTCATCATACATCAGGGAAGTATCAAACTCCTCTGCGATGCTGGCTCGTCTCCTGTATCGTTCTCTTTCCATAAATGTTTTCGCCCGGTAAGTATATAGACACTTCTACCTCCTTTTACGCAGGAATTTCAAGAAGTTTTCAACGAAATCAAAATATCAGCCCTCAGGCAGGATTTGAAAGAGATGCTCAAATTCCAAAGGGTTGCAACACTGATACAAAAAGTCGATCAAAGCCGATGGGGACACTTCGGGCGCAAAGCTTGCCAGGGAAAGTGTACGCTCCTGCACGGTACCATCTGGCTGGATCTGTCGTTTCAGACCGCGGATGTTGTCAAAAGGCTCGTGATGCTGCTGACGCTTAATCTTGCCTGCTTTTTTTTGCAGGTTTTCCAGAAAGTGACGGGTTTTGGTTGATAATGCATCTGCAGAACGAGCCAGGGTTCCGGAGATGTCCTCCCTGATATATCCCTGGAGGGCATCCATCAGAGACAAGATGTTGGCTTTGTAAGTGTCAAATTCAGCCGCATTCCATACCTCCGGTAGATACATCCGATATAGCTCGTGGAGAGAACGCGTGATGTCATCCAACCCAAACCCGAACCCGCGCCAGGTCTCGGCCTGCTGCTTTGAAAAGAATGTTACAGACATCCTGGGCAATACAAGAGGAAAATTCACTCCGGCTTCTTCAAACACGCCCTGGAGCTGCAACCAATAGCTCAACTCTCCCCAGCCCCCGATGTAGGCCAGATTCGGC
>CAZLKP010000183.1:0-5179 GCA_964560095.1 uncultured Bacteroidia bacterium | reverse complement strand
GGGTCTGAGGCTCACATTCGGGCTAAACCGTTCCGGATGCGACCAGCAAAGCGCCAGAATTTCTGATTCACGAAATACGAGATCTCTATCCAGCACCTGAAACTGATCGCCCTGCCTGACAATCCGGTTTCGCCCACTTTCATCCAGATAAAACAGGTTGATCTCCCGGGGACGTATCTGAGGTTTGTAGCCCGCAGATTCCATTCGTTTGTTGGTAGCAGAAATGGCCGTGGAAGAAAACTGCGTTGTTAGCTCCTTTTCCAGTATGGCCGAAAATCGAGCTTTTAGGGCAGGATCTGACGCATCCAGAATCAATAGTCCGTAAGGCCCAAACAGCTCATGAAAAAAACCACGGATCGCATCTGCCAGGCGAACTCCAGGACGAAAGTGATGATTTAACGAAGCAGGCAAAGAATCAGGCCTGACAGCCTCTATAGAAGGCTCCAAAATATGGCTTCCGACCATGGTACCGAATGTACCCGGATAGGTCACTTTGGAAGAAAAATCGCGGTAATAGTGGTTGATCTCTTCAAAATCGTGATCCTCGGTATGGATCCAGAAAACAGGCAACACATTATGACCGGCCTTTGTCCATTGTTCCGCCAGTTTGATGACGGAGAGAACTTTGTACACCGTAAACATTGGGCCACCAAACAATACCAACTGATGCCCTGTGGTGATGGTGAAAGAATCGCTCTGCGCCAGTCTTTCCAGGTGAGCGTCCACCGCCTCTCCGCGATCCAGGCCTCCGTATTGATTCCAAATCACCTCGGCTAGCAATTGCCTGTCTATGTCGTCACGGCCTTTATCACGAACAATCTTGGCCCCATCAGGATCGCCGATTGTATATTGATAAAATGGACGAAGAGCGGTATCACCACTGAGGTAATCTTGTCGGAGGTTACGATATGAGGTCAAGACTCGGAAGGGGTTTGGAGGCGAAAAAGAAGGTGATCTAATCCATAAAGAAGCAGAAAAGTTCCGATATAGGTCATGGATGTTAGGACGGGGTGCCAGATCAGGAGGCCCCCGAGCATCCCGAGCAGGGTCCCGAGATATTGAATGTACAGAAGTTGTTCATTTGTGGCCTCCCACACCATCTTTTCCAGTTTTCGCTCGTCCAAATAGCCCATCTGCTTAGCCAGCAGATCAGTGATATCAATGGAATTGAGCAGTTTGACAAAAATGTCCATGATCCTGGCAGCGGTCTGGTGCTTCTCTTTCCGGATAAACGCCGCCAACCGGTCCAGCCGATCTTCTGCCCGCCCCATGACTTCCAATCCTACTTTGGGGATTTCAGCCACCAGTTCGTTGATCGTGTTTTCGTATTCTTCTTTGTTGTAACGCTTGTACGTTTGCAGAACAAATTTTTTCAGGCCCTTTTTCAGCCGGTCTTCGATCTGTACATCAATGATGGCGCGAATCTCCTCTTTCACATCTTCCCTGGAAGCATACTCCGTGATAGCATCATAGAAGGCATTTTTGATTTCTTCGCGAAGCTCATCGTCTTTTAGCATGCCTACCGTCCCCTCCATGACCAGATTGTTGATATTGGTCACAAGTCCGGTTTCCTCAACCCGCTTTCGGATCAGCTCCTGTGACAAAATGTGGGTGTGCATGCCCTGCGCCAGGCGGTACACAATTTTATCTCGCTGGCCAGGAATCAGGCCCTGTCCCCAGATGGGTCGCTTTTCCAATGGCCGGAAGAGCATTTTGATCGCGAGATAGTTTGTTCCGAATCCAATAAGGCCGCTCACAGCAATGGTGCGAATGATATGGTGAAAATCTAGATCAAACTGAACACCTGCAAGTGAAAAACTGGACTGAACGTCGGTTTGGAAGTAGGGAAAAAAGCCCATGACAAACATAGCTCCACAAGTCCAAGGCAACAGCCGGAGCACAAAGAGCAGGACCTGTAGGGCACCGGAAGTATCATGGTCTTCCCGGGTACGTTCTAGTCCTGCCTGCTCGGCACCTTCAAGTGCAGCGACAAACGGGAAATGCTTCGAAATGTAGTACTTGAGTCGCTCGCCCATGATATCTTATTCGACCAGAAAATAGTCCTGGTTGCGTTTTTCAAAGAGGAACATCAAAGACCAACGCGGGTAAATCCACTGCTCGAAGGCTGCCCCCCCCCGTTCCAGGGGTTCTCTTTGACCGGGCTCTCCATATAACATGAAGGTTTTGCCACGGTCACTTTGCCATCCATCCGTCGAAGCTGTCGAAAAGCGATTCTGCGCTTCGTAAATCCGGGCATAATACTGCTCCATTTTCTCCTTCGAACGCTCCTGATAGAGGTCCTCCCAGGCTTCCTGAAACTCAATGATCCTGGCCTCCTTGGTAGGAGAATCCAGCAGCTCTTCCAGGGTTGGCTCAGGAACGATATAAATCATTTGCCGAATCGCATCGTCGAGGTTTGCATAAATTTTTTGCTTTAGATTGCTCCCAATGTAAAAGCCCACCGTTTCCTGTATCGGCTCACCCTGTCCATAATCCACTGATATTTCTAGCAGATAAGCCCCTTCCTCGTAGTCAGAAATGGGAATAAAACCTGAAATCACCTGTTGTTCACTGGCCGGTAAATAAACATCGCGGGTCTGCTCCTGCAGAGATGCAAAGAGAGAAATTTCTCCTTTCGCTGCAGATGCCTGCCCGGCACTTTCGTAGAAAAACTCAGACGATCTCACTGTGAGGTTCCGGTCAGCCCGAATTTTCATGAAATAAAAAATCGTATCCAGGCCCACAGGTATGTTTTCACTGATAATGGGGAACTGAAAGGCACTGTCAGAAGAAGAATAGGCACTGAAAAAAATATCTGAAACCTGGATGCCACTGGACTCATTGACGAGGAATTCTTCGCGCTGAGCCAGGAGTGTCGATTCGTTCAGCAACTGGTCATACACTTCTACCTCCACTTCATAGATCGCAGACGGTAGACGCAGGGGAATATGAAACCATTTTTTCTGCCCGAGAGGTAGCTTCACCGGCTTTTGCAGCACATCCTGAAAGGTTCCGGGACGCCGCACGCGAATTTCTCCTTCTATTTCCCTGCTGCTTGAGACTTCCCCTTCATACTGTAAGATCCAGATGACATTGTAAGAGTTGCTCAGATCATTTTTCAGAACCGTTCGCCACTGAGCGCTGGCAGGGACCGCGAAAACGAGCATCAGAAGGGTAAAAAGTACGTGTCGAAATCTCACACTCATGCCAGCGTACCAATTAGGTCATATTCAAGGGCATCGGTCACTTTCACCTGATAAAAAGAACCAATCGTCAAGGGAGAATCGTGGGCAATCATCACTTCGTTGTCAACCTCTGGTGAATCGGCTTCCGAACGGCCGATAGAATAGGCGCCTTCTACACGATCCACAAGCACCTTGATGGTGCGGCCTACTTTTTCGCGATTGAGCTCCAGCGAAATGTCCTGCTGCAGGTCCATGATCTGCTCCTGCCTCTCCAATTTCACCTCTTCCGGAATGAGATCTTCCATGGTCTCACCCGCATGTGTGGACTCTTCGTGAGAATAGGTAAACACACCCACACGGTCAAAACGCTGCTCTTCCACAAACTGCATCAACTGCTCATGATCCTGCTCTTCTTCTCCAGGATGTCCGACGAGCAACGTGGTCCGCAGGGTAATGTTCGGGACTTCGGAGCGAATCTCCTCTAGCAAGCGGTAGGTGCGCTCCCGGTTGATCCCTCTTCTCATGGCCTTGAGTACATTATCTGAGATATGCTGAAGCGGCATATCGAGGTAGCTGCAAATATTGTCTCGCTCCTGCATCACGGGCAGAATATCAGTAGGAAAGCCGGAAGGATAAGCGTAGTGCAGCCGGATCCACGCCAAGCCCTCGACGTCCGAAAGATGCTTCAGCAGATCGGCCAGACGACGCTTGCCGTACAGGTCAATACCGTAATACGTGAGGTCCTGGGCGATGAGCATGATTTCTTTCACGCCTTTGTTCACCAGAAACTCCGCTTCGCTGACGAGTTGCTCCATACTTCGAGAGCCATGCTTCCCACGCATGAGCGGAATCGCACAAAATGAACAAGGACGATTACAACCTTCCGCAATTTTGAGGTAGGCATAATGGCCATCGGAGGTCACGCTGCGTTCTCCGAGCAGTTCTTTTTTAAAATCTGCCCCAAGGTCTTTGACCAGCCGGGGAAGGTCTTCCTGGTTGCCATACCAGGCATCTACATATGGGATTTCAGCTTGCAACTCATCCTTATATCTGGCAGACAGGCAACCAGTCACGATCAATTGGTCAATCATGCCCTGCTCTTTTTTGTCCGCGTAATCAAGAATCGTATTGATGGACTCCTGCTTGGCCTGGTCGATAAATCCGCAAGTATTAATCACAACGATTCCTGCATCAGACTGCGGCGCCTCGTGGGTCACTGATTTTCCGCTGTGGTGCAGCTGAGACATTAACACTTCTGAATCCACCAGGTTTTTGGAACACCCTAGTGTGATGATGTTGATAGCGTCCTTATTTCGCTGAATCGCTTTGTTGATATTCGTATGCATATACTTTCCTCTTCAGAGACAGCCTATCCGGCAATGGGTTCGAACATTGAATCCACGAAAGTCATCGGATCAAACACCTGGAGATCTTCCATCCCTTCCCCTACGCCAATAAATTTTACCGGCACCTTAAACTGATCCGAAACACCGATCACCACGCCACCTTTGGCAGTACCATCCAGCTTAGTGAGGGCCAAAGCCGTTACCTGGGTGGCATCGGTAAACGCCTGAGCCTGCGAGATGGCATTCTGGCCAGTGGATGCGTCGAGGACCAGCAACACTTCGTGAGGGGATCCTTCCAGCACCTTGTTCATCGACCGCTTGATCTTGGAGAGCTCATCCATCAGACCTCTTTTGGTCTGTAGACGACCGGCTGTATCCACAATGACCACATCATAGCCGCCCTGAACACCTTCTCTGACCGATTCATAGGCCACAGCTGCTGGATCTGTGTGCATACCTTTAGAATAAAAGTCCGCTCCGGCACGATCGGCCCAAAGATTGAGCTGGTCCACTGCTGCGGCCCGAAAGGTGTCGCCGGCGCCCATCAGCACTTTTTTACCCTGAGAGCGGTATCTGTGAGCCAATTTGCCAATGGTGGTAGTTTTTCCTACTCCGTTCACACCTACGACCATGATGACGTAAGGCACT
>CAZLKP010000182.1:1118-9085 GCA_964560095.1 uncultured Bacteroidia bacterium | reverse complement strand
GGAGATGCCCAAAGCAGATTTGATTCTGCCATCTTCGCCTTCTCCGGCTTCAGTAACCCCGAGGTGCATAGGATACACAGTGCCATTAGCCAGCATTTTTTCCATCAGGAGGCGGTAGGCCTGTACCATCACCTGCGGATTGGAGGCTTTCATGGAGACCACAAGATTATAGTAGCCGTGATCTTCACAGATGCGGATAAACTCCAGGGCAGATTCGACCATGCCAAGGGGGGTATCGCCATATCGGCTCATGATTCGGTCGGAAAGAGAACCATGGTTGGTTCCAATCCGCATGGCGGTACCTTCCTCCTTGCAGATTTTCACCAGGGGAGAAAATCTGTCATAGATGCGCTGAAGTTCTGCCTGATAGGATTCGTCGGTGTATTCGATTTCCTGAAAGCGCTTTTTATCTGCATAGTTGCCTGGGTTGACCCTCACTTTTTCAACGATTCGGGCAGAAATTTCAGCTGCATTGGGGGTGAAGTGGATATCAGCGACAAGGGGTACATGGCAGCCTCTTCGACGTAGCTCTTTCTTAATTTCTGCCAGATTGTGAGCTTCTTTTTTACTTGGAGCAGTAATCCTGACGTATTCACAACCTGCTTTTACCATTCGGATGGTCTGCTCGACCGTGGCCATGGTGTCCATGGTGTCGGTCGTTGTCATCGATTGAATTCTGATCGGATTTGTACCACCTACTGGTATTTCACCGATGGTGACTTCGCGGGTGAGAATACGCTGATAATGAAAGTGGGAGGGACTATATGAAGGTTGCATGAGGCAGGTCAGATTGAGGCAGGTAATTTCAGAATAAATAAGGATTTATCCCACCAACGAACCCGGACATGAATAGTTTTTGATATGAGTTTTTTTGAATAAAAAACTGTGGTTCATGTAATCCCAGGGAGCAATGGTGCAAGCCAGTGGTCGTAAGGAAACGAAAGAAAAAAGGCTATAAATAAGGTGCTATAGGGAATTTGTTTCGAAAAGGCGGAAAATACAGCAAATCGGGGATGTTATGAATGGGCGACTATCAGCTTATTTCGTGAACCTGCCAACCGTAATTTGCAGTTGGAAAGAAATAGTTTGTGTTTTTGAGATAGAAAAATCCAACAAGCTCATTTCGATTTTCCATTTTGGCTGTTGAAGTTTGCAAGTTGGGCTTGTAAATACTCAAAGCGATGCGTTTCGCTTTTGAGTTTGGCAAAGCCTTTGCCATGTTTCAATGATCTTATCAACCAACAAAACCATCCCGGACCATGGATCTGTATAAAATTGTAAGTCAACTTGCTGAGGACGAATATGATGAGGTATATGCAGGATTAACTCAGAATAAAGCGGACAAGAGCGCAAGATTTTTGAAACTGATCCGGGAAGACCCTGTTGCGCCCGACAAGCGGTTTTTGGCGCAGGAGGATATCACCCCAGCAGCCTTTTATGTACTGAAGTCGCGGCTCAATCAAAAAATCGAAGCTTTTCTCCTCAATCGGGTTGGAGATCCCAATCTGGCCGTAATGCAGCGGGTGCTAAATGTCAATGACCTGATTTTTAACAATCCCCGGGAAATCGCCGTAGCGGCCCTGCGCCGACTGGAAAAAGAGCTCGTCAAGTTCGATTTTCCCTACGGACTTATGATTGTGTACAAGGAGCTGCAAAATCTCCACGCCTTCGATGAAAACCATACCTATTATAAAAGTCGATACAACCAGCAGGTGGCTTATGCTGTGGCAATGGATAAGGCCGTGGACCTCGTGGTGAGTTTTTTCCGTGGCTTTGACGACTATTTTCTCAAGCGGCGCGACTCTGATCATTCAGCCATGATCAGGACCATGGAAAAGATTGACAACCTGAACAATCTCTATGATTCCCATCGACTGTACATTTACAAGTCTATTGTTCACATTTTTGCAAAGCTCTTCATTCACATTCCCGAGACCATTCGCTGCGAACTGGAGCTCGTGGAGGTAATGTTTGAAAAGTCTATGGGCTATCTCGATGAATACAACGACGATCCTTTTTACAAAAACATCAATCTGTTATTCAACTTTCTGAGATACACTTATCACGAAACCAGGGGAAATCAGGACAAGGCAGCCATTTTTTTCGAGCCGCTTGATTACAAGCTGGAAGAACTGCTCACCCAATATCATTTCAATGCAAATACTTCCCTGTTTCTCTATTCCAAGCTCCGCTATCACATCCGCACCAACACCTTGAGTAAATTGCTTGATGATGTCGAAAAATACATCGGCAACATTGAGATTGAGCCATACAGGCTCAGCAGTTTTGTGAATTATAACATGTTTTTGGCTCATGCCTTTTTCCTCAATGGCAAGTACAGGAAGTCTTCGCGCATTTTGTACAACATGCGCAATGAGGTGAATCTCAGAAAGCACCTGCACGCCGAGGTTGAAACCAAGTTTTTTCTCGCCCTCAGCTATGTGATGATGGAAGATTTTGATCTGGCTAATCAGTTGATTCTGAGCCTTCAGCGCTCGCTGCGGAAGCCTTCCTGGCAGAAATGGGAGCACGGCAGGATCTTGCTGCGAATTTTGAGTGTGGCATTGGGAGGAAAGCCAAGGACCCGGGCTAAAAACCTTAGGATCAATATCGATAAATGGCAGGAGGCCAATGTCGGGCAATTTGCCATTCTCGAGTTGATTGATCTGGAAAAACTATTCATGGAAAGCCTATAGGAAGGCTAATTCACAGAAGAATAATCGGAAGGAAAGCAATTTAGGTGGCTGCGTGATGTAGCTGCCTTTTTGCTTCTTATCTCCGTTTTCCCTGCCATTCCCAAAGCAAAATGCCTGCCGCCACCCCAGCATTGAGGGATTCGGTCTGGTCGCCACCGGGAATCCTGATTCGACGAACGTTGTTGTGACGACGCCATAAGCCCGATATTCCTCGTGATTCATTGCCGACCACCAGGACATCGTGAGCACCCGGAATCACGTTTGCCAGTGACTCTCCTTCCAGGTCTGCCACCCACACGACATTGATTTGGGAAGTGAGCCAGGTACTCAGCCCGCCGGTTTCCTGCATATTCATCCGAAAAATACTTCCCATGCTGCTTCTCACGACCTTGGGGTGAAACGGATCCACAGTTCCGGGGCCGAGCCAGATGTTTCGGAGATCAAACCAATCGGCCACTCTTATAATAGTTCCAAGGTTGCCGGGATCCTGAAGGCTATCCATCAGCAGGGAGGGCCCAACGCTCATTGGTGCGGTGAGGGAGGGAAGGGACATAATCGCGAGCACGCCTTCGGGATGCGCCTGCTCAGTCAGCCGTCGAAACTGATCCGGAGCGGCTGAATAGAGAGGAACCTCCGAATGTTCCGGCAATAAATAGCCGGAAATGTCGGTTTTGATAACAGCTTTCACATGCCAGGCAGAACGAAGGGCTTCTTCCACGCATTTTTCTCCTTCTGCGATGAATAGACGGTGTTTGTATCGGTATTTCTTATGAAGGAGGGAAGCAAAAAGCTTAAATTTGCTCTGGGACAAAGGCTCCATGCGAACAAACCTACAAATTTCTCTGTCTATCCTGCTGCTGCTGACGGTACTTTCTGCCTGCCAGCCAACCCGCTTTGTCCCCAAAGAAAAGTACCTGCTCAGAAGTAATCCTTCCCTCCAAGTAGATAAGCGCCTCTCTTCCAGGCAGCTCGAAGACGCTATCAGCCTGGAAGCTAACCGGAAAATCGGATTTTCCAGGGTGTATTTGTGGTTGTATAACCTGGGCGCGTCGATGGAAAAAGATACTGGATGGGCGAGAAAGCAGATCCTCCGGATTGATAAGGTGGCCACGACTCATGAAAAAGTCGTGAAGGCTCTGAAAGAAGGGATCGGGGAAGGGCCAGCATTGGTGAACCTCAACCAGATCCGGAAGGACAGTGCGGCTATCGGGAACGTCTGTTTTTCCAAGGGATTTTTTCACCCTGATATCAGGTATGAAATTGACACCTTGCGGACGTGGCTCAGGAAGCGGGAAACCGGAATGGCCACAGTTACTTATCTGGTTGAAGGAGGGAATAGGTACCTCATCCGGAATGCCACCGCAGTGCTGGGGGATTCTTTGGCCCCCGACTCGGTGTTGGATATCATTGGCTGGAAGGAATCGGTCCTAGCCCCTATGAACCCATACGACCAGTCTGTTCTGATCCGAGAGCGTGGCAGGATCACCGATTACCTGAGAAACAATGGTTTCTTCACAGTCTCGCCGGCTCTGATCAGCTTTTTTGTGGATACCTTGACAAGCGATACTGGCACAGCTGCTTTCACCCCTGAAGGCTACAAGCTAATTGATGTGAAAGTGATTCTCAGTGAGCTTCCCCTCCGATTTACCATTTCAGAGGTGGTCTTAACGATCAAACAGGATGACGCTCAATACAGTCCGCTGTATAAACCCAGTGTGAATCTGCGCCCCGGGAGAATCACCCGGGAGGAATATGAACGGCTGGAATTATCTTCCAGGGTGCTGAGTGATTCCCTTGACATGACCTTTGTGGTAGATGAAGAACTGGTCACGGATATGGATTTCAATTTCTTGGCTTCACGTATTCATCTCAGAGAGGGAGATCCTTTCAGCCAGTATAACGCCCGTTTGACACTTCAGCGCCTACAGGATCTTGGCATGCTGCGTTTTGCCACCATCAAATACGAGTTGAATGAAAACAAACAGGAATTGCGCGTGCTGCTAGAGGCCCAGATGGCCCCGCATTTCCAGATCAAAGCCGGTTTTGAGTCTTTTTACAATGGGATTTCATCAATAGGGAATAACCTGCCGAGTATTGGAGGGAATGTGAGCCTTCGCAATCGCAATGCTTTTCATCAGTCAGAACTTCTGGAGTTCGGGATTTCAGGCGCAGTGGGTTTTTACAGCCCTAATATCGAAGCCTCTTCGGTTCGGCAGCTATACTATGGTCTGGGGTCACAGTTGAATATGAATATTCCCGGCTTGCTCGCACCGGTATTCCGAAAACGCGATCTGAGTAATTTGAGTCCGGCTACTCTGGCGAGCCTGGAAATCATCGCCGACCAGCGACGGGAATTCGACCGATTTAAAGCGGGCGGACGGCTGTCCTATCGCTGGAACCACGAGCCGTTCAGCTCACAAGCGGTGAGTGAGTTGACCCCCCTATTTTTTGAGTTTATCGACACGCGAACCGACAGCACGTTTCAGGCAGATATTGTGGACAAGCTTCCTCCGGCCATTCGCCGGGACTTTGAGCAGCGGATCAGCACACGGGTCCAGTATGCCTTTACCTATCAGGATTATCGCTCTACACGCGCTAGGCCCACCTCGTGGTCGCGTTTTGCTGTGGAGGTCGGGGGGAATCTCCCGTATTTGCTTGATAATCTTAGCTTTTTAAGAACGGGAACCAACGATACGAGCACAAGCGACCAATTGGTGGCAGGAAGGCTGTTTTATGGCCAGTACATCAAGGCGTCGGCTGAGATCAAATATCAGATCCCCTTTCGTGATCAATCGGATCTGGTGTTCCGAATGTTTATCGGTGGGGCAGTGCCCTACAACGGATCTCCGGCAGTACCGAGAGAAAGCCGCTTTTTCAGTGGTGGACCTGGCTCCATGCGAGGATGGCGGTCCAATACACTGGGGCCTGGAACCTTGTCTCTGGACGAATTGACGGCAGAGAACAACACCTTCCAGGACAATACCGGTCTGAGCCTGATTGCGCCGGGTGGAGAATGGATTTTTGAAGCTAATGCAGAGTATCGCTTCAAGATTTTACCGCCTTATTTCGAACTGGGGTTATTCACTGATGTTGGGAATGTCTGGTTTCATAATTCTTCTCAGATCATTGAGCAGGTAGGGGAAAAAGCGGTTATCAGCCCGGAAAACTTCCGGGTAGGCTGGGACGCCGGTATAGGGCTGCGCTTTGATTTTGATTTGGTAATCTTTCGTATTGATATCGGGCAGCAGATCTATGCACCGGATATTGGCTGGGTGATTTCCGCTGACGGTCTGAGGCGATTCCCTGAGCCAAACATCGGTGTGGACTATCCTTTTTGAGCTCAGAAGTCCACGCCGAATGCCTGGAGTCGGTATCCCTGTGTCTGTAGAGCTTTCCTTACGCAGATTTGGCCTTGGGCTGACATGTGAACTTCCTCAAGCAAAATGGCCTGGGGCTGGATCTGATGAAAGGGAAATAACCGGATGATCAGACCGCAAAACAGGGATTTCATGGGCCGCAAATCTGTGACGTTTTACCGGAAGAACAAACCCTTTGGGGTGGAGTTGAAATTTGTTGCTAGATTTGTCGTGTACTATGCCGGGAACCTACTTCCGGTATGTCTGACTTAATCATCGTTGTACATGCCAACTGCAGACATTCATACTGAAAAAGGCCTCATGAAGGTCGAGTTTTTTGAGAAAGATGCGCCCGGTACGGTCGCCAATTTTGTAAAACTGTCGAAAGATGGGTTTTATGACGGGCTGACATTCCACCGGGTGATCCCCAATTTTGTGATTCAGGGTGGATGCCCTGAAGGCACAGGGCGTGGTGGCCCTGGCTACACCATCAACTGTGAACTTGATGGTGGCAATCAACACCACGAAAGGGGTGTGCTTTCCATGGCTCATGCAGGAAGAAATACAGGTGGATCCCAGTTTTTCATTTGCCACAACCGGGATAATACCCAGCACCTCGACGGCAATCATACCGTTTTTGGTAGAGTGGTGGAAGGCGTGGATCTCGTCGATGAGATTCGGCCAGGGGATAAGATTGAAAAGATTGTGATCCACGAAGGATAACAGTCAATCAATCATTTGCACCGCTCCGATCTCCCAGGAGGTCTGAGCGGCTTTTGTGTTCTGGGGGCACCCTTACGTTCTAAAAGGTTCAAGTTCTGAATGCACCCCAACGAATTGAAAGCACAAGCGAAGGCCAAGGCAAACACCCCTGCTGCCAACAAAGGGATGAACAACCAATATCACTGCTCAAGGATTAGAAGACTTCGACGTCCTCTATCTCCGGTTACATCCGAAATAAACCGCCATGTAGGAAAGTAAGCAGATGGTGTGAGAGGACAATGAGGCCTTATTTTACTCACGTGAAATAAATTTGCCCCATCTCCTATCCGATATGTCGTATTCTCTTCTCTGGAATTAGGCGGAAAAGATCAGGGAAATAAACTCGATGATTTTACCGTTTTTTGGGGGAAGTAAAACTCCCTTATGAGAAACCTTGTCCTTTTGTTCCTGGTTCTAATTTTTCTTCCACTGCCTCTGCTGAGCCAGAACCCCTGCGGTCAGGGGCGCTACGTTTCCGAGCTGTTTGCTTCTGTTTCGGTTAGCGATAGTGTGGTTTTTGGGAAAAATGTTCAGCCAACATTTGCCGATCCCAATGGAAAACAGCTTTTGGAAATGGACATTTATGAGCCAGAGGGAGACACCGTTTCTGAGCGCCCTCTGATCATTTGGGCATTTGGAGGAGCTTTTGTTTCGGGTTCCCGGGATGAGCCAACGCTGGTGGAGGCCTGTGAGCGTTTTGCACGCATGGGATACGTTACGGCAAGCATTGATTACCGCCTGACCCCCTCCTTACTCTTTAATCAAACGGAGAGAGACTTGTTTCTGGCAATTCTCAAGGCAACGCACGACATGAAGGCGGCCGTCCGGTTTTTCCGTCGCGATGCTGATTCTGCGAATCTCTATCGGATTGACACCAGTAAAATTTTCATCGGAGGGGTATCTGCTGGAGCCATCACAGCCATTCATGCAGGATATCTCGATGCTGCAGAACTACCTCCATTTCTGGCTCAGGATACGGCTTCGATAGGAGGAATTGAAGGCCTCAGTGGAAATGTCGGCTATTCATCGGAAGTGGATGCCATCATCAATCTTTGTGGGACCATAGGTGATACGGTATGGATGAGTAACGAAACCATTTCAATTGTATCAGTCCATGGAACACCTCTCAGACGGTGCGATTCACTCACAACAG
>CAZLKP010000182.1:0-1108 GCA_964560095.1 uncultured Bacteroidia bacterium | reverse complement strand
AGGTTCGGTTCGATCTCCGGTATTTCAATACGAGCAGCTCGAAAACGATCCTCGGATTTCCGCTGGAAGTTTATGGTTCCGGCAGCATTCATGCTCATGCTCAGCAGATCGGATTGAACAGTTCCTTGCTTTCCTGGCAGGGGGTTGGCCATGTGCCATTTGTTGATGGACCCAATGCACAACAATACCTGGATGAAACGGTCACCTTTGTTCAGATCAACCTGGCGCCTTTTGTATGTGTGGAGCCTTCAACTTCCGTTTCAGAGGGGGCGCATAATCAGCTGATTATCAAGTCATTTTTCAACCCTGTGTCAGGAAATATGGTTGTCTCATGGGAAAGTCATGGACCCGAGGGTGGACATCTGGCGTTGTCAGATCTTTCAGGTAAAGTTGTTCATACCTTTGATGTCCTTTCGGGAAATCGGGCAGAGTTTTCGATCCCTGGCCTGGCCCGAGGGCTATACCTGGTTCGATTATCAAGGCCCAACGGAGAAGTGCTGGCTGTCAAAAAAATAGCCTGGTAGTCCGCCCCGAAACCTTTTCCCCTGAAATCTGGTATCTTTGTAGCGGAACCGGATCGCACAAAACACAAAGGTGCTTTATGGCAAGAGTGATTGTCGGACTTTCGGGGGGAGTGGATAGCAGTGTCGCAGCCCATCTGTTGAAGCAGCAGGGGAATGAAGTGATCGGCCTGTTTATGAAAAACTGGCACGATGATTCCGTGACCATCTCAGACGAATGTCCTTGGCTGGAAGACAGCAATGATGCCCTGGCGGTAGCAGAGAAGCTGGGCATACCTTTTCAAACGATTGACCTGAGCAAGGAATATAAGTCTCGGATTGTGGACTACATGTTTCGGGAATACAAAGCCGGTCGCACGCCTAATCCCGATGTGCTCTGCAACCGCGAGATCAAGTTCGATGTGTTTCTGGAAAAAGCACTTCAGCTTCGAGCTGATTTTGTGGCTACCGGTCACTACGTAAGAAAATCGACGTCGATAGACGAGGAAGGGAATCCTGTACATCATCTTTTGGCTGGGAAAGATGGTAACAAAGACCAAAGCTATTTTCTCTGCCAACTCTCACAAAAGCAGCTGAGATATGCCCTG
>CAZLKP010000181.1:7381-9109 GCA_964560095.1 uncultured Bacteroidia bacterium | reverse complement strand
TGAGAAGTGAGAAGTGAGAAGTGAGAAGTGAGAAGTGAGAAGTGAGAAGTGAGAAGTGAGAAAGATTATTAGCTATAGTGGAAGATGCAAGCCAAAAAAGAAAGAACAATCAAGGAAAAACCTGACCTCTGACCACATTCCATGTTCGCTGAATTCTCTCTTACCGGATTTGACTGGTCGATGCTGATCCTGTGTGCGTTGATCGTGGGCATGGCCAAAACAGGGGTTGTAGGCGTGTATCACATTGTGGTGCCCGTGCTTGCGATGATTTTTGGCGGCAAGGACTCGACCGGCTTTCTCCTACCGATTCTCATTCTGGCGGATATCATTGCGATTACTTGGTATCGACGTTCGGCCCATTGGAAGCACGTATTCCGGGTTTTTCCACCTGCATTGGTTGGGGTCGGTATTGCCACCTGGGTCGGTCAAATGATTCCAGACAACGTATTCAAATACCTCATGGGAGCCGCTGTGTTGTTCGGGCTGCTCATCATGGTCTACATGGAAGGGAGGAGGGTCAAAAGCGTTCCCACCAATCGGTGGTTTGGCTGGGGCATGGGTCTGCTGGCAGGGTTCGCCACAATGATCGGCAACGCCGCAGGGCCCATCATGGCCGTGTACCTTCTCGCCATGCAGCTGCCTAAAAACAGCTACATCGGTACCAATGCGTGGTTTTTCTTCCTGATCAACTTGTCAAAAATTCCGTTCCACATTTTCTTTTGGGACACGATACGCCCGGAAACCCTCAGTCTGGGCCTCACCATGATCCCGGCCATCGCCATCGGCGGCTTTGGCGGCATCTGGATCGTGCGCCATATCCCGGACAGGTATTACCGTCCGGTGGTAATAGCAGCTACGGTGCTGAGTGCGGTGATGTTGTTTTGGTCATAGGAGAAGAATTTCCTTCTGTTTTGGCATCAGTTTCCTGGCCACTTTCAGTCTTATTCAACCACTGCCATCTATCCTTCACATGCACAGGTGTGGAATCAGCCGGAGGATCCTTGGGAAGGAAGAAATTCACAGTCGTTCCTTTGCCCAGTTCTGATTCAATCCAAATTTTTCCCTGATGCTGTTCCACGATTTTTTTCACAATGGAAAGACCAATGCCAGACCCCTCGTACGGACTCTGCTGATTGTGCAGGCGAAGAAACAGGGCGAAAATCTTGTCCTTATAAGCACGGTCCATTCCGATTCCATTGTCAGAAACAGAAAATACGTGGCCGTTTTCCTGTTCCTCAGCCCGGATGGCAATCTCGGGTTTTCGCTCCGGGGACCGAAACTTGATCGCATTGTCGATCAGCTGGGAAAACAGCTGATCCATCTGCTGGGCATTGGCTCGGATTTCAGGAAGATTGCTGAGCGATATTCGGGCACCATATAATTCCTTTTTCTGCTGCATGCGCCTCGTGATATCACTGATGGTCTTCCCTACATCCACATGGGTGTATTCGTGGTCAAATACACCCACCACCGAATAGGTCAGCAAGTCATTGAGCAGACGATCCATTCGTTGGGCACTTCCTGTGATAAAAGACAGGTATTCATCGGCATCGGCATCCAGTTTTCCTTTATAACGTCGGGAAAGCAGGGTGGCGAAGCTACTGATGTTACGAAGCGGCTCTCTCAGATCGTGGGACGTGACGTGGGCAAACTGACGCAAATCTTCGTTTGAAGAGGCTAGTCTGTCGTTCTGCCGTCTGATTTCGCTGTTTTTCTCTTCCAGAATCT
>CAZLKP010000181.1:1169-7371 GCA_964560095.1 uncultured Bacteroidia bacterium | reverse complement strand
ATCTGGTTGACTTCCCGCAGGGATTTGTTCCGGACATAGGCCATGTAAAGGACCACCAGCAAAAACACAATTCCCGACGAAAAGCCGTAGATATACAAAAGTCTTCGGGATTCTTCCAGCTCCTTTTGCTGTTCGAGAATGGTGCTCTCACGCTTATCGATTTCGTACCCCTGCTCCATATCGGCCATGTCTGCCAGCACCTCCTGGTTGAGCATGGAGTCTTTGAGCTGATAATATCGCTTTAGGTAAATCAATGCATTGGCGGAGTCGCCTCGTCGTTCATGCATTTGGGCCTGGATTTCATAATTGTCCAGGAGGAGGGACTGCAGCGCTCCAGCTTTTGCTGCCTGCTCAGCTTCACCGAGCGCAGCCAGAGCAGTGGTATATTGCCCATTCAGTCCGTATGCCTTCCCCAGGTCAGTTTGAAAAGACAGGGCATCCCTTGTGAATCCATTCTCCCGGCACAAAGCAACAGAAGCTGTCAATGAATCAATCGCCTGCTCATAATCTCCCAACTCCATCTTAATATTTCCAATGAGCCCCAAGCTGTAGGCTTCTCCATAGACCTGCTGGTACTGGGCAGCGTCCCTACGGGCATGCCGAATGAAATACAGGGAGGAATCCATGTTTTTCAGCGAAAAATGGGCGATGGCCATGGAAGACAGGATGGTAAAATCCGGGCCAGGCAGGTGGTGCCGTAGGTTGTATGCTGCCCGGTAGGATTTCAGGGCATCAGAAAACTGATCAATCTGCCAATACAGAGATCCCAATGAGCGGTGAGCCTCAGCCAGAAAGGCCAGATCGCCAGAACTCTCGGCCAGCTTCACAGACTTAAGGTGATACGCCATTGAGTTTTGAAAATCATTGGCCAGGAGATAAGCGTTTCCCAGTTCAAAAAAGAGGCGGCGCTTGTCTTCGACCGACAAGGCTGCTCCGGCGGCATCCTCCGCATATGTTAGATGCCGAATGGCCGAACCAGGTCGATTGCGCGGGTAAATATCAATTTGTCCCATCTCCAGAAGTGCCCGGAATTGCATGTAGTTTTTGCCAAGAGATGAAGCATAGGCTTCACACTCGGCAAAGACCTCATAGGCAGAATCTGGGTAGCTGGCCCCCAGGTACTCGCGACCGAGTGCAAAATAGGTCTTCATCAACTGCTGCTGCTGGCCATCCTCCAGCTGTACCCGCTTCGCCATTTTCAAGGAGTCGATAATAGATGCATCTGACATCCGTGGAATGACAAGCGCGACTGTGAGAAACAAAAAAATGCGACTATCGGGCATATGAAACGCTGATCCAGGTGAAATGATTTGATGGGAAAATATTTATTTTCTTCGAAACGAAATAATTCAATCTGATATACGGCCGATCTATCCATTCTCCGACCTCGGAATGGTAAAGGAAACACTTGCCCCCTGATTCTGGACTGGATCTACCCAGATCTTCCCACCATGCTGCTGAACGATGCGTCTTGAGACAGCTAGCCCCACGCCAGAACCAGCTGTTTCGTCGGCATTTTTTCCCTGATAAAACAGATCAAATACTCTTTCGCGCTCATGCAGGGGGATTCCTTCTCCATTATCCTTGACCGTCACAACCACAAAATGGTCCAGACTTCGTGCAGACACGATCACCTCAGGCTCTTCTTTGGCCTGAAACCGTATGGCATTACTTACCAAGTGCTGAAACAGCTGAACGAGCTGCCGTCGATCTCCCCTCACCTCTGGCAATTGCTGGATCTGAATCCGGGTAGCTTTTTTCCGCTCTTGTTCCGGCAGTGAGCGGATAGCTTCCTTCACAATGTCCCCTAAATTGAGAGAAGTCCAATCTTTTTCTTCCTGCTTCACCACAGCAAAAGCCGAAATCCCTGCCAGGAGGGCATCCAGTTGCCCCAGGTGATCCAGATCCCGACTCATAGCTTCGGCCTCCTGTATGTCGGGATATTCATGATTCAACCGCTCGATTTCCTCCCGAACCCCCTCCAACGGTGATCGGAGATCCGAAGCTGCCAGGTCAGAAAACCTCCTCAGTTCTGCATTGGAAGCAGAAAGAGCCTCATTTTGACGTTGGATTTCATCATTTTTACCCCTCAGCAACCTCGATGTTTTTAGCTGGCTTCTGTACCTCGCGTAGGTGAGCCAAAGAATAAGTCCCAGCATGATGAGGCTTCCGGAAATGGCAAGGACCAGGAATCGGGTCTGGGCCTGTTGACTTTCTGATTCCAGAAGTTCTATTTGTCGCTCGCGCTTCTGAAGTTCGTAATCGGTCTCCAGATAGGCTACCTGCTTGAGGTTATCGACATTCAGCATAGAATCTTTCCGAGACTCATACTCCGATAGATAGCTGAAAGCCTGCCGGAAGTCTCCGCTCGCTTCGTACACCCGGGCCAATTCACGGTAGATTCTGGTTTTCAGGGCCAGCGATTGGATATCCCGCGCCATGTCAAGGGCATCAACCAGCAAGGCTCCGGCTTCCGAAAGTCGGTTGGTTTTCCTTCTGACCCGTGCCAGGGTGGTGGTGTATTCAGCCAGTTCGTATCGGATGCCGGCCAGGTCAAACTGATTGATAGCTTCCTGAAGATGATCTTCTGCATCCCTCAATTGATTTTCCTGCTCCAGAATAGCTCCAATCATCCCCGTGGAGTTGGCAATGCCGTATTGGTAACCAGCCTTTTGAGCGATGGCAAGGGAGGCATCGGCTTCTTCCATAGCTCTGTCTAGGCGCCCCATATCCATATAAACCTGTGCCATGGCTGCCCTCATCTGATAGATATATACATCTAGTCCTGCCTGAGTATAAATGTCGAGAGCTTCTTTCAGGTTTTCCAACGAACTTTCATACCGCTGCATTTGCCAGTAAATCCGGCCAATCTTATCATAAGCAGCGGCTAGCCCAAGGGTATCTAGGATCATTTCATTGATTTCTTTTGCCTGAAGCTGATAATCCAGGGCCTGCCTGAGATTACCCAGAATCAGATATGTGTCGCCGATATGAGCCAGATTCTTGGCCAGATATTCTTCTGGAATGCCCTGATCTGCCAGTTCATTGGCCTGCCAGTGATATTCGATGGCATGCCTGTAATCATCCATCCAGGAATAGGTACGCCCTATATTATCAAGGATTCGAAATTCCAATTCCATATTTTGGCTTTCTTCAGCAGCATCAAGCCCGGCTTTCAGAACCTGTAGCGCCCTGTTATGGTCGAACCGACTCAGGTATTCTTCGCCTAACGCCAGATAGGTTCGGGCGAGTCCGTCCATGTTATCCTGCTGCTGATATTGTTCGATGCGGTTTTGCAGGGAATCGACAGAAGCACACAAGCGAGGCGTTACAAGAAGCAGCACCATCACCATAGAGGAAAACCTGTGAAAAAAGATCACATGTAAATTTGTCTTATTCAACCAGGTGGTGTTAAGGAAAATTACATTAAAAAAAGCCTCTTCCGCGGCTATTCCTGCAAAGGCCAGGATTTGTGCATTGGAAGATCAACGAAAGAACAAGCTTTGACACTAAGAATCAAACCACATTTCAGCGGGGGAACATTGATAAATGGGCATCGTTTCACTAGCTTTCGAATTCATTTCATCACTACTCAGAAAAAACCCTTATGAAACAATTACTTATCACGCTCATGATCAGCGGCATGCTGCTGATCATGACGCCCGCCACCGCCCAAATCGCTACGCCGACACCCAGCCCATCTGCTTCCTTCACCCAGACTGTTGGTCTCACCGACATTTCTGTGGAGTATTCCAGACCAGGTGTCAAAGGCCGTACCATTTTTGGTGATCTGGTACCCTATGGACGGATTTGGCGTACCGGCGCAAATGCTTCCACCAAGATCACTTTCTCTGATGACGTCAGCCTCGAAGGAAATGAAATTGAGGCCGGAACGTACGCCATGTACACCATTCCAGGTGAGGATGAATGGCAGGTCATGCTATATTCTGACCTTTCTCTTGGTGGGAATGTTGGCGGCTATGATGACTCTAATGAAGTAATACGGTTCTCCGTCGAGCCAGTCGAGATGGAGACATCAGCCGAATCATTCATGATCGCCATGGATGAGCTTAGCGACGAGTCTGCCACCCTGATGTTGATCTGGGCCAATACCATGGTCCCGATCGAGGTAGGGGTGTCCGCTGATGATGAGGTAATGGCCGCCATTGAGCAAACCATGGCTGGTCCCTCCGCCAATGATTATTATCAGGCAGCGGTTTACTACTACAACACAGACCGCGACCTGGATCAGGCTCTGGAGTGGATCAATACCTCTATCGACAACGGTGGGGACCGCTTTTGGATTCACACCTGGAAAGCCCAGATCCTCGGTAAAATGGGTAACACCGAAGAAGCTATTGCTACTTCTCGTAAAGCTATGGCCATGGCCGAAGAAGCCGGCAACCAAGACTATGTGACCATCAATGCCAATCTGATTGCTGAATGGGAATAACCATCCCGTGGTCTTATCCGTTTGGGAAAATATGACAACGACAACACATCCCCGTTCCAATGGCTTTCTCAAAAAGTTGTTCATGGGGATGTGTTGTCTTTTTATCATGCAGATCCCCTATTCATCCAGCGCTCAACACATGCTGGAGATCAACATCAAATACCTCTACCAGCAAAGCCAGTTCCTGTCCATCTCCGACCAGCATCCCTGGCTCGTATTAAAAGATCGACTTCTGAGAGTATCTGATGAAGGAAGTCAGCTCAACCCCGAAGGTCCCTGGCTCCCGAAATACGCACGTGAAAACCCCGCGGGGCACGCTCCCACCTGTCAGATGGAGGTAGCGATCGAGAACCAAATGACAATTCCCGTCTGGGTTAGGGCTGGCCGTATGGATGCACTTCCTCAGGCTGGAACGGGTAATCTTTATCTCAGATTTCGGCTACTTCGGTTCTGACGCATCCCATGGTAGTCGGAATGCCACCATTTTTAGGGGAACAACATCCATTCGCTTTTCTTGCCCAAAAAACCGATAGTCCCTGAACGCAACCGCCTGGGCGGCTGTCCGATAATTACCAGCCACAACGCCCCAACGTCCATCCTCCATAGGTTGCATCCACACCGACTCCAGGAGTACCGGTTCCAATTCTTCTGCCAAAGCCAGTACTGCCCAAAAATTGGGGGTTTCCCCCATCAGCAGACCAAACCTATTCTTCTCCACAGCGCCTTCCTTGATCATTTTAGGAAGTGGATCAGCCCCTGAAGACAATTGTTCCAGGGCAGAATAGGATGGTAATACATCTCCTTCCCATCGTGCTAGCTCGTTACCCGATGGGTCCAGCACCAGCCATGCAGGCACCTGCCTGATATTGTAATGATCGGCCAGCCCTCTTCCTTCCCCGCTCAGGTCGAGGGCATTGATGGTGTACATTGAGACCTGCTCGGCCAGGTCTCCAAGTAGAGCGGCCTCGGAAACATGCTCTCCAAAGGCACAGGGGTAACAATAGGGCGCCTCAAATTTCAGTAAAGAAAGTTTACCCTCTTGCTGAGCATGGTCCAGAAGGCTTTCATAACTTGTCGCCTCAGGAAGACCAAATTCCTTGACGGGAGCCTGGCGAAGGATAACAAATATAATGACACTGAGAAGCCCCACCAACCCGGCGGACATCAGGGAAAAAATCATCCTCCGGGCCAGCCGCGACCGTGAAAAAGGCCCAGGGGTCGTGGACGGTTTCCTGCCCTTGTTTTTCATGCTTCAAAGGTAATCCGGTTTGAGTAGGTTTCAGCGGACACTTGTAGCACAAAAATTACACGCAAAAAACTATTTTGCAGGAAAAATTTTCATCCTCTATCAGGATTAGCTTTGTTGCTGATCCTGTCTTCAGGTAGCCTGATATGTGAATTATCGCTCGGAAAACATGAATAAAGCGTTCCTGGCAGAATGGGGTTATCCCCAGAGATTTGGGTTTCCTGTGTTTGTGGTGCTGAATGCGGCATTTTCCTATCTGGTAAAATGGGAGAGAAGGAGGAATTGGAAGGTGATTAGGGAAGCTGCCTCAACACATCACACACCTGCCCAACCATAGAATCGTCAATGTCCAGATGCGTCACAAACCGGACAAAGCCTCCATCGAAGGTAGAGGCTAAGATTTCCTGATTTTTTAGTTTGGCTACTACCTGCTGTGCCGACAACCACTTCGGGTCTGGCCGGAAAGCGATGATATTGGTATCCACCGGGTAGCATTCTGCCGT
>CAZLKP010000181.1:0-1159 GCA_964560095.1 uncultured Bacteroidia bacterium | reverse complement strand
ACGCTTGCTCAAGCTCCCTCGTGTGGCCATTGCCACGGCGATGGTCTTCTTTCAACCGATCCAAATGATGGTCAAGGGCATATATCCCTGCTGCAGCCATGATCCCGGCCTGGCGCATACCTCCTCCCATCATTTTGCGCACCCGCTTCGCCTGATAAATATCCGATGCCGAACCTAGTAAAACAGATCCTACGGGGGCACCCAGCCCTTTCGACAGACAAATGGAAATCGTGTTAAACAGCTTCCCATATTCTTTTGGATCATCGCCGGTAACGGCCAATGCATTGAATACACGTGCCCCGTCAAGGTGTAGGCGAAGACCAAGCCTGCGGGTGACCTCAGCAATGGCTTCGATCTGCTCCAGCTGATAAACGCTGCCCCCGCCTTTGTTGCAGGTGTTTTCCAGACAGACGAGGCTCGTTCTGGGGAAATGTGGGTCGTCAGGATTCACATTTTCTTCGATCTGCGTTGGCTCCATGATCATTCTTGGGCCTTCAAGCAGTCGCACACTGGCAAGCGAATTGGCCGCAATACCGCCTCCTTCATACAAATACACATGGGCCCGGCGCTCGCAGATCACCTGATCCTGCGGCTGGGTGGAAATCCGGATGGCAATCTGATTGCACATCGTGCCAGATGGACAGAATAGCCCTGCCTCCATGCCAAACAGATCTGCAAGCCTTTCCTGAAGCTGATTAATTGTCGGGTCTTCCCCATACACATCGTCACCGACAGGAGCAGCCATCATAGCTTCCATCATGCCCGGCGTAGGCCGAGTTACGGTATCTGAGCGAAGATCAATCATGATAATGAATCAATTCAGGAATCTAGAAAAAGCGAAAACGCTGCCAAGGTTCTGTCTCACAATCGTAGAGGAAATATGTTGTATCCATGACGCGCTCTCCTATTCAAAACTCTTCCCATCTCAACTTGTTAACATTCTCACCTATCGGCGGCATACAGGCGAGCAGGGGCCGGTTCCCCTTTACTGCTAACCCCTGACCAGTTGCTGAGCGCAGTCAGAGCATTGACCTCTTCCTTATCTTACGGTGTCGCCACCTGCATCAGTTCAGCACAAAGGATCGCTCCATAGGTACCAAGGGCGTAGCCTAGGACAGCAAGGAGGACGCCCACGGGAGCCAAAGCCGGACTAAAGGCA
>CAZLKP010000180.1:8109-9141 GCA_964560095.1 uncultured Bacteroidia bacterium | reverse complement strand
TTGGACCCCATAATACGCCCCGAAGAATCCCGCGATTGATCTCAAACTCTACATCCCGAATGCAGTAATAATGGTTTTCATCATTTGCGGGAGACAGGCCGGTCAGGTCCTGGAGGGTATCGGGAATCATGATATTTTGCTGATAAAACCTGGCATCCGCCTCGGCAGGATCTACAGTGCCGTATGCCTGCTCCCATGTCTGGTAAAAGTCTGAAGTTATCGCCGGACCATCAGTACCATCGGCACTCGGGAATTCAGGACGTGGAAATAAAGACCCGGCAATGGACCAGTAGGCCCAGCGGCTATGCTCCCGACTTAGAACGCCTCTCTGGTCCAGGGAGAAAATGATCTCAGGATTGACATCATTTTCATCATTGAAGAGGTCAAAATATTCTGGTGACAGGCTAAACTGGCCAGAGTTGATGATGTTGTCGGTGTACGCGACCACCTTGTTCATATCCTCGGTGGTGAAATCAGGTGTCCCATACGGATCGCGATACACGGCAGCATTGAGGTGCAACCTGGCCAGCAGTCCCCAAACGGCGGCCTGGGTCATGCGGCCAGGGCCACGGTCGTCGTTGATAAGATCCACCACAGAGGTGAGCTCTGCCTCCAGGTAGTCGATGGCTTCCTGCCCTCTGAGAATGTTGGACAGGTCGCTGGAATTTTCCTTGTCAAAGACCAGCCCCCAACTGTCGAGCACCAACATGTTGAGATAAGCGCGAAGCGCAATCATTTCATGCAGGGCCTCAAGGGCTTCCATGTCCCCTTCCTCAGCGAGAGGTCTCAATACCTCAATTGCTGAAATGGCACGGGAGATATTTTTGGTCAGCTCATTCCAGGAGCTGCGAATTAGATCGTTTCCAGAAGTCATCAGGTGTCGGTGAACGGCGATGAATTTCCCTCCATCAAACCAGTCGGTCCCTCCACGATAGGGAAGAATGGCCTCATCGGCAGCCAGCAGCTGTAGGCCGTAATAGTTGGTATGTCTCCAGGTCCAGGACACCTGGCCGTAGGCAGGGGCAATCGCTC
>CAZLKP010000180.1:3494-8099 GCA_964560095.1 uncultured Bacteroidia bacterium | reverse complement strand
CGTTAGTGACTCATCCAGAATATTTTCTTGCAGATTGGTGCATCCCCAGTTGCCAAGGGCGAGGATGCTGATCGCAGCAAATGCGATGAAATTCTTTCTCATGATTTCGATGATTTGGGGATCCGTTGTCCAGATCCTATGTTGAATCAGGTTAGAAGGATACATTCAGACCTAGCAAAATGGTTCTGGCTGTAGGATAGGTAAAGCGGTCAATGCCAAAGGTTTGGATTCCTCCAATAGACCCACCAGTATTTACCTCAGGATCAAATCCGGAGTAGTTGGTGATCACAAACAGGTTCTGCCCGGTGAGTGAAAGCCGCAGTCTGTTTCTGCCCAGATTGACAGTGTAGCCGAGTGTGGCGTTGTTGAGTCGCAGGAAGCTGCCATCCTCCAGGTAGCGGGTAGAAACTTCGTTGGAGTTGGTGATGTCTTCCCCCGGATACTCAACAGCAAAGGCAGTGGTGTTGAAAGAAGAAGCCAAACTTCCCTTCTGAAAGAGCGACATGGTCGTATGGTTGTAGATCTGATTGCCAGACACACCGTTGAAGTTCAACCCCAGATCAAATCCCTGGTACTGGAAATTGGCATAGAATCCATAAATCAGATTGGGCAGGGCAGTCCCAACCACAACTCGGTCATTTTCCAGCACCTGGCCGTCGTTATTGGTATCGGCGAATTCATTCAGGCCATCTTCACCGATGCCAATAAATTCCTTCATGTAGAATGCACCAATGGGTTCACCGTTGATGTAACCATTGATGGTGGCACCTGTCTGGCCGGCTCCGGTGGCAGCACCTGTGGTTAGGACAGCGAAAGGAGAATTGCGGACTTCGTTGTTAATGAAGGTGACGTTTCCTCCGATGTTGTACTGAAACTGTCTCGCAGGATTGCTTCTGTACTCCAGGGTAAATTCCAGTCCGGAGTTTACGATCTCCATGTCTTCCACATTGGTCCAGAATGTCGCTGTTGGCTGAATCGGGTCGGCAGGCACCACTTCCAGGAGGATGTTTTCCGATACCTTGTTGAAGTAATCCACGGTACCGACGATACGATCACCGAACAGGCCAAAGTCAATTCCGATGTCGAGCTGGGTAGAAACTTCCCACTGGATATCCGGGTTAGCAAGACGGGTAAAAATGGTCCCAAACGGATAATCATCCAGGGTGGCAGCATTTTCATCGAGCGGATAGGTATCGTTGTTGTTTTTGCTTTCTGTAAAGCTCAACTGGGTAATTTTGGAGGGAATCTCCTGATTACCGGTCTGCCCCCAGCTGGCGCGCAGCTTCAGGTTGCTAAACGCCGTGTTGGCCATAAAATCCTCGCGGCTGATGTTCCAGCCCACTGCAAAAGAAGGGAAGTAGCCGTAACGGTTGTTTTCTCCGAACTTGGAAGACCCATCAGCACGGAGGGTGGCTGTAAGCAGGTATTTTCCATCAAACTGGTAGTTCACTCTTCCAAAAAAGGATTGCAGCTCGTTTTGAACGGCAAATGAATTCAGCGTTGTGGGTTGATCCTGTGTGCTGCTCTGGTCCTGATACTGAGGCTCGACGTCATTGTCGGCGAAGCCTCGCATGTTGAAAGACTTCTGCTTCACAAGCGTGTTTTGATAAGAATGACCAGCCAGGAACGTTGCGTTGTGTTTGTTCGCATCGAAGCTGTAATTCAGGGTATTCTCAATCAGCTGGTTCTCATTGCGGGTATTGATGGTGTTGAGAGATCCCAGTTCAAATCCTTCCAGGATGGAATACGGCCTGAACTGCACATCTCTATTGGTCGAAGAATAATCCACCCCCAGGTTCATCCGGTAGGTCAGACCTTTGACGATCTCAATGGAAGGGGCAATATTGGCGAGGATCCTGCTGTTCTCGGATTCGTCGGAAAAGAGCTCATTCCGTACGATGGGATTGAGCATATCATCCAGCAGGGAAGGATTACCATTTGCATCGTACACCGGTATAGTAGGGTTGAGCTGCAACATATCCACGATGATGCCACCATTGGGGCGGGTGTTTTCCGTTCTGGTGCCAGAGAAATTGTAGTCCACATTCAGGCGGCCGTTGAGGGCTTTCTGGGTGAGATTCACTCTGCCCGAATAACGTCTCAGGCGGCTGTTCACCAGAATTCCTTCCTGATCTTCCACACCGGCAGAGATGTAGTAGGAAAATTTGTCGCTCGCCGCTCCGCTCATGGCGAGGTTGATGTTGTTGGAGCGGGCGGTCTGGGTAAGCTCATCCTGCCAGTCGGTGTCGCCGCCGGCATCGAAGAGGTTGCCGCCGATCGCATTGACCTGACTCACAAATTCATCAGTAGAGAAAACGTCGATTTTGTTGGAAATGGTGGACCAGGCGGTGGAGGCAGAAACATTCATTTCGGTTTTGCCTTCTTGCCCGCGCTTGGTGGTGATCACCACAACGCCGTTGGCAGCTCTCGCACCGTAGATAGCGGCAGCAGAAGCGTCTTTCAGCACGTCGATGCTGGCAATGTCCTGCGGATTAATGAAGTTGAGCGGATTGCTGGCCACACCGGTGGTGGAGTTATCCAGGACAAATCCATCCACCACATACAGAGGCGTGGTACCAGCACGTAGGCTACCAACCCCACGAATGATCACATCCTGTGCGGCACCGGGCTCTCCACTGACATTGGATACGTTCACACCGGCCATTTTGCCCTGCAGCAATTGCCCGGGATTGACCACGATTCCTTTGTTAAAATCTCTGGTGTCGATGGATCCAATGGCGCCGGTCACATCGGATCGCTTCTGAACACCGTAGGCAACCACCACGACCTCTTCCAGAGACTGGATATCAGTTTCCATCTGAATATTGATGGTGGTTTGGTCGCCTACCAGAATTTCCTGGTCAGCATATCCGATCATTGAGATCGCCAGGATGTCAGTTGGGGTAGCGTTGATGGTGAATTCACCATTCTCACCGGTGATGGTGCCACGCTGTGTGCCTTTCACGACGACACTCGCGCCAATGAGACCTTCACCGCTGTCGGCAGTGACCGTACCGGTGATTTTTTTTGTTGCACCGCCCTGCGCAATCACTGTCTGGTGGCCAGAAAGGACCACAAACAGGAGGAGGGAACAGGCTCTGAGTAACTTAAGCATCATAAGAAGTAGTGTTTAGGTAATAATGTTTTTTCGACCGTTTTCGGCCGACATGATTCTTACCAACATGTTTCATAGGAACAGCTCCTATCCACAGCAAAACTGCTTCGCGATTGTTACCCCGATGTGAAGCATGGCGGGATCCTGAGTTACGATTCTATAAACCGAATTTTTGCTTTGTAAAAAATAAATGTGCTTCGACATCGCAGCAGGGCTGTTTTGCTCATCAAAGCGGAAAAAAGAGTATATATTCTCTTAATTATATATCAACATAAAGGTGTTGAGGGTGGAAACTGCCAATGAAGATACAGCCAGACCCTGTTTTACATCTTCTAAACATCCCCCCCTTTACTCGAACACCCCGGACAATGCCACAATGGTGCTGGTGGTATAGGGCGGAGGGTTCCTTTCGGAAGGATGCTGAACGGAAAGGAAAAGGGTTGTTTTGTCCGGCGTCATGACCAGACCTGTCATTTCGCAGCCCTCCGGCCCAACGGCCAGCCGCCTGATGCCTTCCATCTGGACCGTTTTATCTGGGCCGATCGGGATCATATAGACTTCCAGATACAATTTTCCCTGCTCCCATGATTCAATTTTGGCCTGCTTCAGCGAACCGATAGAGGCATCTTCGCAGACAAAAAGGTAGGGCTGTCCATTGATTTCTTCAACCAGTAATCCATCAGGCACAGTGAAATACCCGCCATCCGGTACTTCCCCTCCCTCGAGAAATACACGCATCTGATCTGTGGAGGGATCAAACACCAGCAGCCGGCCAAATGGATCATTCGTCTGATTCTCCCCAATGGCCAGCGGCTCGCTCCGCAAGTGATGCGCAAGTGTGCCCCCCTGGGCCAGGCCATCACTGTAGTCAAAATTTCCACCGGATTCAGACAGGTAAATGATTCCGTCAAAGGCGTCAATCCATTCGTGTGATTTAAACATCGTCGCTCCCAATCGGAGAGCCACTTCCCGGGCATGGATGAGAGAGTCCATCTCCATCGGCATCTTTAACCAGGTGCCCGATGTGCCATCTTCGGATTGCCGATAGGCAAATAACTGTCCCCGGGTATAATCATGTGGTGTCGTTGCCTCAAACTTAAAGAATACCGCCGGCCCGAAATCATCGGTGAGATAGACCGTTTTCCCATCTGGAGTGCAGTAGGTGTCTTCATGGGAATATCTTCCCATGTGCCACAGCTTATGAAGCGGCTTTTTGGTGTCGATATCGACTTCCACCATCCAGCCCATGTTTTCATAGCGTTTGAGCCCGTCAACATCGGAAGTGTCTGTGAAGTGTTCGCCGTTGTGGTAGAGCTCTTGGTTGGAGAATGGCGGGTATTCTTCAGCCGTGAGAATAGTGCCATGGGGGGTTACTTCACCCCCGCAGTTGTGCCAGGTGCCTCCCAGGGAAGCAAAGTTGATGTAGTGAGCATCTCCGATCTGCTCCCAGTGGCCATTGACTTTTTTCACCTCCAACCAGCTCATGCCAC
>CAZLKP010000180.1:0-3484 GCA_964560095.1 uncultured Bacteroidia bacterium | reverse complement strand
GCCGAGGTGGTCGGCTTCAACGGCACGACGGTGCATGCCACCGCCATCACCCAGAATCGGGTTGGCATCCCGGAGTTCATGATTCATGAAAAGTTGTCCATGTTCGCTGCTTCCGTCGATTGGGATAAATGCCAAAAAGTCAATTTTCTTTTTTGACAGGCGCATCACACTGTCATCCGTCATCACAGAATCAATAGCCCCCTGATAGATGATATCAGTCTGACAGGCATCGGGCACCAGGAGGGTCTTGGCGTTGTATTGGTTGAGGACAGATGTGAAAGACACCCCGGGAACCAGTTGAGTCTTATTGGCATCCGCTGATTCGACATTCTGGTTGGATATGTGGCAACCAGACAGGACAGCCAGGGAAACAGCAGCCAGGCAGGGGAAGAACAAATGTCTCATAAGGTAAGGATATCAATAAGCGAGATTACCTCATGAATCTTACCTGATCGTAGTTGGAATGTTAAGCTCAGGTCATGGATCACCGATCCAAATGCACATAGCCGCCATCTACCACCATCCACTGGCCAGTGGTGTGGGAAGAGCGGGGCGATAGTAAAAACACGACCGTATCAGCGATTTCCTGTGGCGTGGTCATGCGATTTTCCAGAGGAATGCTGGCTCCGATGGTGGCTTCCTGTTCGGCGGGATTGGTGAAATTCGAATTCAGCCAACGGCGGTAGAGCGGCGTCATGACTTCGGCAGGCAGCACGGCATTCACCCGAATGCTGTGAGGGGCCAGATCCAGAGCCCATTCCCGGGTAAGCCCCAGCACAGCTCCTTTGGAGGCAGCGTAGCCAGAGGTTGCTCCCTGGCCCGTGAGGGCCACTTTTGAACCAATATTCACGATATTTCCACGGCTTTGCTTCAAGTGTGGCATAGCATAATGAACCAGATCGAAATAATGCATCAGATTCTTCTTCAGAGAATCCCGAAACGCCTCAGGGCCGGCTTCCAACCCGGCCCCGTCATTCACCCCGGCGTTATTCACCACGCCATCCAGCCGACCAAATATGCTGAGACAGGCCTCCACAGCCTCCCGGCAGTTCTCCTTCAACGATAAATCTCCATACACAGCAGCGACCCAAAGCCCATCACGCTGGTATTCCGCTTTCAAAGCTTCCGTAGGTCCTTCGGAGATGGTCGCGATCATAACCTTCGCCCCCTCAGCCAGAAGCGTTCGCGTGACCGCCTCTCCGATGCCTTCGGAGCCACCGCTAACAAGAAAGACTTTATCCGAGAGTTGCAGATCCATGGGATGGGATTGTGATGAAATCGTGATGTAAGAACGGGTAAAGGTAAGGCATGTACAGTGGGCGTGTTGAAGAAGCACCCTCGCTTCTCGTTTCTCCCTTCCTTATCTTTGCCGCAAATTCACTGCCAATGCATCTATCTCCCGCTGATGTTCGACGCCTGTATGGATCCCTGTTGTTCCGGATTCCATCTGAAGAAGGAGAAAAAGAGTCCGAAGCGCCAACAGCCAAAGACCGGCCCGGTGTGCCACCGGCATTTTTGAAGGGCGGGGCCGCCATCGACTGGAAGCTCAAGGAGCATTCTCAATTGGCACTCATTATCGCCCAATCCGAATTTAAAAACAAAGAACTCACCAGCCTCCTCAAACAGTGTATGCTGCAATCTGGGGTGGATCTCAGCAAGGTGGGCTTCGGCGTCATGCCCGATGAAGCCGGTCAACTGGACGTGACAGATTTGCCGACGCCTGTCGGGGTCCTGTTCCGATCATTTAAGGGGCAGGCAGGCACGCCGGTTGAATGGGCAGACAAAGTGCTGTTTGAAGGGAGCCAGCTCACATCCCTTGGCGACGAAGGCAAGCGGCAGGAATTAATTCTGATACTGAAGCAGTGCCAGCAGTGGATGTGAAAAATGTTCTTTTAACCAAATCCGAAAGGTCATTCCCCTATTTCACGATTTTCCCAATTCACGAATTTACCCCCCCACTTCCTCCTCAACCCATTCTTCATGTCGAAAAAAATCCTATTCGGAACCAACAACCTTAACAAACTCAAAGAGATCCGGGCGATTGTGCCGGATGGCTTTGAGGTACTCAGTCTCAAAGACCTGGGCATCGACATGGAAGTAGATGAAACAGAGCTGACTCTGGAGGGAAATGCCCGTCTGAAGGCGGAGGGTTATCACAAGGCAGCAGGTATCCCCTGCTTCGCGGATGACACCGGCCTGGAAGTAGAAGCTCTCAATGGAGAACCCGGGGTTTTTGCGGCGATGTGGGCAGGAGATGGTTGTAGCTACCAGGACAATGTGGACAAGATGCTACGGGAAATGAAGGGAAAGAACAACAGAAACGCAGCCTTCCGGACAGTCATTGCCTGGGCAGACGGAATCGAAACGATGTATTTTGAAGGCCTGGTGAAGGGAGAAATCACACACGAAGCCCATGGTGCAGAGGGCTTTGGCTACGATCCAGTCTTTCAGCCAATGGGATACGAGGATACCTTCGCAGAGATGGTCCCTGAGGTGAAGAATGCCATATCCCATCGCAGCAAAGCCGTGCGTGCCTTTATTCAATTTCTTCAGTCTCACTCGAATGAGCAATAAGCCTTATCTGATCGGAATCTGCGGAGGAAGTGGCTCCGGTAAGACATTTTTGCTGAATCAGTTGATCCAGAACTGGAGGGGAGATCCAATTACCCTCATCTCTCAAGACAACTACTACCATCCCATTGAGAAGCAGAAAAAGGAAGCCGATGGCCTCACCAATTTCGACCATCCGGAATCGGTGGATCTGGATACCCTGAGCCAGCATGTATCACGAATTCTCAAAGGCGAAACCGTCACCATCAAGGAATACACCTTCAACAATGCCCTGGTGGAAGCCCAAGATATTGTGATGAAGCCCTCCCCTATCATGATTGTAGAAGGGCTATTTGTGTTTCTTCACCCGGAGTTATCAAAGCTGATAGACCTGAAAATTTTTGTAGAGGCCCACGAGCACATTCGGCTGGCTCGCCGGCTACAAAGAGATCAGACGGAGCGAAACTATGGTTTCGACTCGGTCCTTCGCGACTGGGAACGTTTCGTAGCGCCGATGTACCGCAAGTATATAGAACCCACAAAGTTTGACTGCGACGTCATCGTACCGAATCACAAACACATGTACAGGGCGGTACAAGTGCTGATGAATCATGTGGAGGCGGTCAAGAGGTGAAGACAGATAGAAGGTGAGGTGGGAGTTGGAGCTGTGAATAGGATGGCTATAAAAAGGCCATGTCGATTCCGGATTCCTTTTCCGGTCTAACCGCTTCAAATTTTGACCTTTCCTCTTCTATCCGAAAAAGGCCACCCAACAGGGCGACCTTTTTTTCAGATATATCTCAGTCACAACTACTTTTTTTCATCAGCATTTGCGCTGTCGTCGCTGTCGAAAGGAGCCTCTTCGGGCGTTTCCTCCTTGGAGGGAACTTCCTCAGCAGGCGCTTCTTCGGCTTTCGGCTCTTCGGCCTTAGCT
>CAZLKP010000179.1:0-9195 GCA_964560095.1 uncultured Bacteroidia bacterium | reverse complement strand
AGTTTGACACCAGAGCCTGGTTGCATGCGACGAGTTGTAGCAGCCCGGCCAACGAGCACATCATGCCCGGCGATGCGCCGCTCACCGACCAGCGCGGAGAAACCCGGGTAGGCATGGCCGAAATCGGTGCCTATGAGCGTGTCGAGAGTAAAGACCTGGGGATGAACAATCTCAATGACAGTGGGCTTGGCTCTCTGAGATTCATGATAGAATTCCACTGCAACAGCGACACACTCTTCCTCCCACCGATCAGCGATACCATTTTCTTTACCCGTCCAATCACTATTGATGCCCCTGTCGCTATCGTAGGGAATGAACTGGCCATTCTTACCCTCCACGGGCAGGATAGTACCCGGCTCTTCGACATTACCCCCGAAGGAGCCCTTTATCTAGAAGGACTGACCCTGCACAGAGGTCATTCCGGTAATTTTGGTGGAGGCGCTATCCTCAATCGCGGCGACCTGCATATCGCCCAAACCACCTTTTACCACAACCGTGGCGCGGGCGGAGGGGCCGTAGCCAATTATCCCGAAGGCAATGACACCGTGAGCTTTTATGCAGAAAACTGCACCTTTAGCCACAACCTAGCCGAATGGCTGGATGGAGGCGCCATCGACAACCGATCTTTCGATGGGCTGGTGACCTGTGAACTGGTGTCATCCACGCTGGTGTTCAATGAGGCCTTTGCAAAAGGTGGCGCCATTTACGAAGATGCCACCTCCACCCTCTCCATGAATCATTGCCTCCTTGATCGCAATCTGGCTCCCACAGGCGAACAGATGTATGGCGATATTGATGCTGGTAGATACAACCTCATCAGAAATCCAGAAGGTATTTTTTCCGGCATCGGAAGCACAAATGTGGTCGATATCCCCTCCAATGTGTACGCTCTCGGCCATTCTGTTGGGCGAACGCCCACCCACGCCCTGCCCATTTGGTCGGTGGCGGTGGATGCTGGAGACCCGGTTGGGAATGCCCTTGATCAGGATCAGCGCGGACAGCTTCGATTCTTCGGCAGTGCTCAAGACATCGGAGCTGTGGAATTTCAGGGGCTCGTCTCAGCAGATGAGGAGATTGCATTGCCGGATATTTCGATTTATCCCAATCCGGGCAAAACCTTCACCATCGATCTGAGATCACGGGAAGGACAGGCAACGCTCGTATTACTGAACGCTGCCGGGCAGGAGGTCTGGGCGGATGCCTTCAACAGTGACCATGTCTCTAACTACAGGCTGACCCCTGACATACCGGCAGGCACTTATTTTCTGCGAATCCGGACAGAGGTACAGGTCCACACATTCAGGTTGATTGTTTCGTGAAATCATGGCCAGGCATATGGTGGATGGCAGCAGCAAGCCTTTTGTTGCTGCTGATACAGCTCCTATTTTTCGGACAGGCGCTGTGGCAACCCGGCGAATTTTTGTTTGGGGTGGGAGGCGACGGCCTCAAAGCCTATACCGCCCTGGCCTGGCAACTCATGCATGGCGAAGGCGTTTGGCATAGCCTGTACATGCATCCACACGGAACCCACATCCTCTATGCCGATATTAATCCCATGCTCTACTTCGTGCTGAGCGGGTTTCAGACACTCGGTGTCGCATTCGACCCAGCACGCGTCATTACCATCACCAATAGCCTGCTACTGCTGGGGATGTATCCCGCCTTGTGGTTGCTGTATGGAATCGGGCGAAGAATGCAGCTTCCTGATTGGTGGTCAGCCTTACTTGCCGTGATTACCGTTTGTCTGTCGCCGCAGTTGTATCGCTTTGGCGGGCACTTTTCGATGGCCCAGCTGTGGGTAGTACCGCTCCTCTGGTGGTGGCTGCTCAACTGGCATCAGCGACCGACTTCATGGATCTCCTTGATTTTCTACTTCCTCACCGGAATAATCATAGCTCTGTTGCACCCCTACCTCGGACTAATGAGCGGTGCCTTTTTGCTGATGTTTCTGATTGCAGGCTGGCGGGGAGCGGAGCGCTTTGGCATGCTGCCGCTCTGGCGAAAAGCATTGACAGCCATTCTGGCCTTCCTGCCGGTGCTGGTGCTACTTGCCTGGACAGCAATCACCGATCAGGGACCGGGCGATGCTGTGAAATATCCCTTTGGGTTTCGCTTTTATCGGGCAGGATTTGAGTCCATTTTCGTGGCTAATGACGGCCCTGTGCGCGCATTCATTGATTCTATCCTGCGTATTCGCCACTACAACATGGAGGGATTCGCCTATGTGGGTATCACAGGCTTTCTCGTGCTGGTGGCCCTGCTGGTCATGTGGTTGATTCGCCGAATTCCCAACCGATGGACAGCCCCCATCTTCTGGCAAGAAGCCCCTGAGCCTCTGAAGCATTCTGTGCTGGCTGGTACCCTGATCCTGATTCCGGCGATGGTCATCCCGGTGAACTGGGTTCCAATGCTGGAAGATTACCTGGGACCCCTTCGGCAGTTTCGGTCTCCTGGCCGGCTGGCCTGGGTGTTTTTTTATGTGTACATGATCTTCGTTGGTTGGCTACTCGTGCAGGTCAGGGCATATGTGCAAGCGCGAAAAACCGTTTTTGCAGGCCTGGCCCTGCTGGTTCTAGGGGCGATGCTGTGGCTAGCAGAAGGCGGTATTTTGATGCAACAAACCAGCTCTTCCATTCTTGGTCAAGCCAAAAAGGACGTTCCGGAGTGGAATGTGGATTGGCAGGAGGAATTATCCCATCTGGACATTCAGCCGGACGAATACCAGGGAATCATTGCCCTTCCCTTTTTCTTCCATGGAACCGAAAAAATCTACCGGGGAAGCTGGGAAAGTGAGCGCTATGCCCATGTTATCGCCCTACGCACCGGTTTGCCCCTGGTGAATAACTTTGCTGCTCGGGCCTCCCTGAGTCAAAGCCGCCAGGCCATTCAGCTGGTGAGCCATCCCTTGATCCAGCGGGATTACCCGGAAGCCCTGACCGATGACGATCGTCCGTTTTTGCTGATGCATCACAACCCTTCTTCGCTGCTACCGGGAGAATCCTGGTTACTGTCGAAAGGAAAAGCCCTGGGAAACCTTGACGACATTGACTTCTATCTGCTGAGCATGGATCGACTCCGTGAATCCCAGGTTGAACCTTTGTGGACAGATCTGATTGAAAGTCCTTGGGAAGATTCCTGCATGGAAGATCGCTGTGACATGGTATCTGCCTCCTTTGGTGATGCTCCGAGGGAGACTCCCGGACAGATGGCCCGTCACACCGATCGATGGAATCGGCTTGTCTGGGAAGGCCTTCTCCGTGTAGAATCTCCTGATCAACCGATGGAAATCTCTGTCTGGATCAAGCTGGATCAAACCAGTGACTACCTTCCGGATCTGAAGGTCACGCAATGGAAGGAAAATTCGCTTGTCTTTACGCAAAAGATGATCACCATGAATACCCTGGATGTTTGGGGAGAATGGGCGATTGCACGAGATACCCTTTCTCTTCGTTCTTTTGTTACACGAATAGAATCAAGCCCGAAAAGCTTTACCTTCGATCGATTGTTGATCCGCCCACTAGACCTGAACGTGGTTTCCTTCACCCCTACCGATGACCAACAACTACGCCTGTGGAACAATTATCCTTTAGAACCCAATCCATGAAACGAATTCTCTTTGCAGGGCTCATGGCTTTTTTGCTCACATCTTCGGGCTGCCGGATGGACAGTTTCAACACCCTCACGTGGGACAGTGAATGGGTTCTTCCCCTGGCGACATCCGAAAGCGGCATCGACGATATTATCCAGGATTCTACCCTGAGCACCAATAGCGAAGGACTGTTTGCCTTTGTCTTTCGCGATACCCTGGCGAGCATCAAGCTGGCCGACCTGATCGAATTTCCCGGATTTGAATTGGGATTCACCGTGCGGCTCGACAGCATCAGCCTCAATCCCGACACCATTTCTCAAAGCATCACCCTAGAGGAAGTCGCCAATCAGCTAGTGGCGCAGGGCAATATTCTCGGCCAGCTCATTCTCAACAGCGACAGCAGCACCCTGCCGCTCGTGCCTGCTATTCCCGGGCTCAATTCCGGGGTGATTCCCATCGACGCCTCTGATTTCTTCGAGTTTGCCAGGCTCGATTCCGGATTCCTCGATCTCACAATCAACAACGACTTCCCATTGACGCTGGAAAATGTGGTCCTGGAAGTTCGGAACGGAACCCTGCCCGGCCCACCGCTGATCAGAGACACCTTTCCGGAGATCCCGGCCGGTGCCTCCAGAACAGAAACCTACGATCTCAAAGGCAAGGAAATCGAAAGCCAACTCGAAGGAGAGCTGGTGAACCTGGATCTGCGCGACAGCACCAGTGTCTATATTGAAATCGCAAAAGCCATTGAGGTTGTGCTCGTGGCACGCGACCTGCAGGCCGAAGAAGCCACAGCTGTGTTTCCGGCCCAAACCATACTAGAACAGACCGACCAAAAACTCTACACCTTTGGTCAGGGGAAATCAGAGGTGAGAATACAGGAAATGCAAGTGCTTTCAGGCAGCATCACCGCCAATTCGCGCACCACCATCGAAGATTCTCTACTCACCGTTTATCGCATTCTCAACGCCACCAATGATCTGGGAGAAAGCCCCGAGGTGGCCCTGAAAATCAATCCCGCCCCTCCCAACGGATTCCTGGACCAATCCGCCACACAGGATCTGGACGGCTTTTTCATCGACATGAGCCTCGGTGGAACCACCTGGAGCAGGCTCGAAGATTACTTTCGGGCAGAATTGCTCTACTCCGGCAAGCTCGTCAACATTGATCAGGCAGACAGCCTGACGGTGACTTTTCTGGTGCATGAATTTTTGCCCACCTTCGCGACCGGCCACTTTGGTAGCGACACCTACGAGTTTGAGGGGGATGTGCAGGTCAAATGGCGCGAAGGCCTGAACTTTGGCCGGGTTCGTTTTGCCGATCCCAAAGCCTCGCTAATTCTGTCCAACGGGCTCGGCCTGGATGGTGAAATGGACATCCTGGACCTCACCGCCACCAACACCGAAACCGGTGAATCGGCCCGCGTCATCAACGGACAATTGCTCGCTGGTCCGGTGCCCCTGGCCCGGCCCCAGATGCCCGATACGTTTGGCGTCGCGACCACGCAGATTGACTTCGACAAGCAGGAAAGCAACATCGTCGAAGTGCTGGAAAAAGAAGTAGACAAGCTCGACTACCACATTCGCCTGAACACCAACCCCAACGACAATGCCCTCATGTTCAACGACTTCGCCACCGATCAATCAGAGATCATGGCCATGGTCGATCTGGAATTACCGCTCGACGGCGTGATGGAACAACTGATCCTGGAAGATACCGTGGAATTGTCGCCCGGTCCGGTGGAAGAAATTCCGGCCGAGCAGGGCACGATTCGCTTGGTGCTGGACAATGATTATCCGCTACAGGGCGTGGTCGGGGCTCGGATCGAAGATGAAGATGGCAACCTGATCTATACCCTGGCGGAAGACTTCCGCATAGAGGCTGCACTACCTGCAGGGAATGGCCGCAGATCCAACCCTGCCCGAACGGTGCTTGAGCTCGACCTCAGCAAAAGCGAACTGGAGACCATCCTCGAATCGGGCGCTCACATCCTGTACCGCTTTCAGCTGGATACCCGTCCGGCCAATGCCGACGTGAAGTTTTATGCCGACTACAAGGTGAAGGCGCAGATCACGGTTCAGTTTCCGTTTGAGACGAATGGGTAAAGCAGCTGATTTTTACCGCAAAGGCGCGAAGAAGGCGCTGTGGACACAAAGAAATACAATGATCAAAACGCATATTACCGCCCTTCTGCTGATGTTTCTGGCTGGCATGTGGTTGCCGGGCTATGGCCAGGGAGATCAGCTCATGATTGCCAATTCGGGCCTCTCGGCCAGTAATCCGCTCCAGCCGGCCCATTTGGCTCCGCTAGGACCTGGCGCGACCCGGGTAGGGATAGACTTTGGCACCCATTTTTTCAGCACAGACATCCGCTATGGCTGGCTCGACCAGCCGGATCAGTTTCTCAATGAGGCTGAAAAATCGGCCATCATTGACGCACTGGCAGAGCGCTCCGACCTTTGGGTCGGCGCAGCGGGCCAGGTGCAGGTTCAACGCAACATCGAGGGCCATCGCCTGTCGCTCGGCTATCGTCAGGGACTGGACCTCAAGGCCAGCATCGACGGACAGGACCTGGCCCGGCTTGTTCTCAACGGCAATGCCCCCTACCAGGGACAAACCCTTGCCGGTGAAGATCTTCGCTTTCAAAGGGTAACCACCCGGGAGCTGCAACTGGGCTATGCGCGGGCGCATGGGGATCGGGAGCAGTTTCGTTGGGGGATTCACTTCAGTGGCATTCAGGGCATTAGCGGGCAGTTTTTTCAGGTGAATCCGAGCAGTCTATACACCGGCCCGGATGGTGACTCTGTATTGCTGAATGCCGACTACGAAGAATTTGCCGGGCAATCGGGCTGGGGCTTCAGCGGAGCAGCTGGAGTGGAATATCAGATCAATCCGATGCTTCGTGTGCAGGCAGCTCTGGGCAATCTGGGAAGCATCCGCTGGCGTGGCAGTGGCCGCATGGTAGATGCCAGCTTTGGCAGTGCCGGCATCGAAGGCGGTCCCCTGTTTCGCCATGTCACCTCCCTCAACGACAGCCTCTTCGAGCTGGACACGCTCAACCAGCTCTTTTTGCCTAATCGCAGCGAAGGCAGCTATGTACAGCGCTTGCTTCCCCGCGGCCATGTGGCCGCAGCTGTAAGGATGAATCACTGGGAAGTGATGGGGTCGGTGCTCTTTCAACAGTGGCTTGACGGGCGTGTGCTCCCAGGAGCTTCGCTTTCGGTGATGTACGGCTTTTTCAAAGAGGGAGGCATGGCGGATATCAACAGCCAGATGCCGTTTCTGCGCCTCGGCGCCAACCTCTCGATGAACCAGTGGCAGCAATTTGGCCTTGGTGCCGTGGCGCGCGGTTTCCTTCACCTGGCGGACTCTCACTTCCTTAGCCTCTATGCCATGGCAGACCAGCTCCAGGCCTGGGTGATGCCACAAAGCGGCACGGCGGGATCTGTGCGGGTGGGTGTGATGTATGTGTTTTGGTGAGAAATTCCATTTTTTCTCGGCCTCACTGGTTTTTATTGCCATCTGGCATGACGGTTCGGCTACAAGCTGGCCCGAATCATTCGAAACCAGTACTTTTCACTTACGGTTGCTGCCCGACTGTAGAAAGACTACATCCCGAAGCCCGAGTCAAAATCCCGACATAGTTATTTGAATAGTCTCACCTCTGCTTGCGTATAGGTGATGTTAGGCCCTTCGCCCTTCTTTTCTTTCGCGTCTATTCGTTGTCATTTCGTATCTGCCTTGGTGCGTTGACTTAGTGGCTCATTTGGATTTCTTGTTTGGTTTTTGTGATTGCAATACATCCAAATGTGCCAACAAAAGTGTGGACTACTTGAGTCTTATCAATATGGTTTCAAGGTCAATTGATTTGATGAATTGATTGTACTGGAAAATGATTTCATAATCGGGATTGAGGATGCACAAAGTAGGATAAGACACTTTTCCGTCCACAGTTCCCAGTTGTTCTGCCAGCTCATGTATACCCGTATTACTACCTGTGGGCTTGTATTTAAACGTGTACCCGTTAAAGACAATGTCTTCTTTTGACTCTGCCATAAGCTTTGCAAACCAAAAATCTTCATTCAAAAGGGCAATTATTTTTTCATCCTTAAAAGTTGAGTTTTTCATTGCTAAGCAATATTTACACCAGTCGGTGTGAATAAAGATCACCACGTTTTTGGGACTTAGCTTCTGCAAGCTGTCAACCTCAGAAAAAGTATAGGATTCTAACTGGGCAAAGCCTGATAGCGGTAAGAATATTACCGCTATCAGGATCACTGTTTGCAATAGTTGTTTGATCGTAGCCATCTACTCGAAGGTATATCTTAATCCTAAAAACCCTCTTATGCCTTGATTAGGGCCGTAAACGTAAACCGGGTCAAACACTAGTGCATAGGGATTATTTGCCGTTGGTATTACATCACCACTTCCATCAACCTGCACATTGTTATCAAAGGGATCATTTGATCTTGCTATGATAAACGGATTACCTTTGTTTGGTGTCCAGTTCAACAGGTTTTTTACGCCCCCGTATAGTTCAAATTCTTTTTTGAACTTTTTGGTTAGTTGGATATTTTGAATGCTCCACCAGGGAGAGAGCTCTCTTCTCGGGTCAAGATCATTTTGTAATGGTATACGCATAGGGCTATACACATTGCCGGTATAGTCAACCGTTAGGCCATTGTTAAAGGCATAGCTAGCGCTCCAAACACCAGAAAATCGCTCCGAGAACGCTTGCCAAGTTTTAACCCCATCGTCCACGTTGTACACGTCCATTAAGGTACCGCCTGCTAAAAATTTTAAGCCATTGGGTAGCACAACATCAATGTTTAAGGATACCCCCTGAGCTACCGAGTAACCGTCCAGGTTGTCGTAAATAATTTTAGTGGGGTCGGTGTCGTAATCCGGAATAATTTGATTTGTGAAGTAGGTATAGAAAGCTGACGCATCTAGCCCGATAAAAATACTGTTACGGGTAAATATCTTTTTCACAAAATTAATATTTCCGTTCCATGAAGTTTCAGGTTGGATATCAGATAATACTTCTACATCTCGAGCACCGCTTATAAAAGCATGGTCTTCTGTGAATAGATTTACCACCCGGTAACCATTACCGGCGCTCAAACGCAAGATGTTCTTTTGATTCTTAGAGTTCCATTTGTAATTGAAACGCGGAGTGAAAATATTGCCGTAATTTGAGTTGTAATCATATCGCATGCCCAGTAACAGCTTATTTTGCTCATTCAGTGTTATTTCATCTTGTACAAAGATTCCGGGCAGATTGGTAATCCTGTCTGAGGTAAAATCTGTAGCCGTTGTGTTATCGTTATAGTAGGTATAACGGTAAGTAAGCCCCGTCAGGAAGTCGTGTTTGCCAAGCGTCTTAAACCAGTTCAATTGTCCGAAAGCAATTTTTTGGTCTGCTATGTAGACGTTTTGCCCATAAACGCTGTTTTGGTCGTGTCCGTTGGTACTGAACTGAAACATGATCTTTTCTCTAACCGGCAGTTGATACGTTCCAAATACTTCCCAGCGGCTGGTATAAATACTTTCTCCATAGACTTCATCACCGCCTCTGTTTTCTGGTTTCCAGTTTGTTTCTCCGC
>CAZLKP010000178.1:6760-9196 GCA_964560095.1 uncultured Bacteroidia bacterium | reverse complement strand
CCATTGATGGACCCAACACAAAAAACATTGACAGGGTTGATATTGAGGTTTTTGGGCGAAGGGATGGATCCGTCACTTGGGCCTGTGTTTCCGGCGGAGAAGACCACGGCGATGCCTGCTGCCTCCAGCGCGGCAAGTGCATCTCGGTAGGGGCCTGCGCATTCGGCCGAAGGATTACCCAAATCAATCGACCAGCTGTTGTTGATCACGTCAGGTATATCAGCAACGGTGGTGCTGTCGCTATCTGGATCGAGCGCCCATTCCAGGGCAGAGAGAATATCCACGTTGGCACATGCACCCCCATTGGAAGCCGGTGGGGAAGCCATCCAAATGGCTTCCGGGGCGATGCCTGTGGTGTCGTTTTTGGAGCGATTGAGCCCGAGGATCACGCCTGCCACGAGGGTCCCATGGTTGCCGCAATCTCTGGGAGTGGTACTGCCGCCCGGCTCATACCAGGCCTGATCTGTGCTGGAAAAATTCCCGGCAAACTGGTTTCCCAGCGCCGGATGTGCCGGATCCACGCCGGAGTCGATAATGTACACTTTCCGGCCATAGCCTGTGTATCCCTGCTGCCAGAGAGCGGGAGCACCAACCACATCGTGTGCTGCTTCGCGACCGCCGGGCACCGGCAGAGAGGCTGAGGCCAGCGAAACGTCATCAGGCACCACAGCTGGCACTGGATGAATCGACGCAACCAAGGGCGACAAGCGGAGCGATTCTATGGCATCCACAGGTACATTGGCCCTGATGACCGGTGCGATCCAGTATCGATGAATGTCACGCACCCCTGGTACCTGCTTCAGGTGTAGCTCCAGGAGATTGAGTTTGGCCTGCCGCTGCAGGGGAAGTTGTCGGCGCACCTGTAGCGCCCGCTGTTCCAATGGCAACCGCCGGGATTCCCAGGCTTCGGACATAGCATTCCAATCCGTTTCCGGTCCCACATAGAGATAGACATCCTGCGTATCTGCTGATTGAGCCTGTAGATCGACGGACAGCAGCAGAATCAGTACACAAACAACTCCGATTTTCATTTCCTTAAACATCAAAAAAGAGGCTGTCCTGAGAACGTTTCTCCCGACAGCCTCCCAACATTGGTCTTACGATTTGTTACCGGGTCTTGACCAGTTTTTCGGTCAGGGTCCGGCCATCCATGTGAACCTTGAGCAGGTACACGCCGTCGGGAACATGGCTCAGATCAATGGTCTGTGTCTGGCGGAGCACCTCACCGGCATTCTGCTTCCAGAGCTGCTGACCAACCAGGTTGAGCACTTCCACACGAATTTCTCTGGAATGATTCAGATCCATATCCAGGGTAAACACGCCGCTACCGGGGTTAGGATACACATCAATGTTGCTAAGATCCTCTTCTAAATTGTCGAGGCTGAGTGCGCCATCCACGACGATGGTAAGGGAGTCGGCATCAGAGCAACCGCCGGAGGAAGTTGCCTGCAAGGTTACCAGGTATGTCCCGGCCATGGTGTAGCTGTGGGTTGGATTGGCATCGCTGCTGGAGAATCCATCGCCAAAGTCCCAGAGATAGGTAGTGGCACCAGCACTGTTGTTGGTGAAGGCCACGTCTCCGGAAACCGCCAGATCCACAAACTGCTTATCGGCAGTGAAGATCGCCAGTGCGGATCCAGGTGCCTGAATAACGTAGGCAGGCTGCAAGTCACATGAGCCCTTAAACTCAACCTCCCAATCGTAAAAGTAGTTGTAAAATCCGTTGTCGGATTCAGTGATGGACATAACCCCGGGCAATTCGTAAGGGAAGTTGATATTTGAAATGGTGGCGGCCAGTCCGGCAGAAGCGCCACCAAGCCCCATTCGATAGGTCCCGGGATCCAGCTCAAAGCCCATCAGAATTCTGTTTTCTCCTAAGGTCAATGGGCCTGTCGGCTTCGAAGCAACCAGAAGATCATTTTTATCACGAATCTGAATGTTTCGTCCTTCCCCGCTGGAAGCATCAACCATCACCGATTTGAGAATAATCGGGGTGTACACCTCAAATTCCAAGTAAGAATCAATATTGAAAGATGGAAAATTAGAGCCTACATCCTTGTTTTCCATCCCAACGTATTCCCGTCCGATGGTTCCGACGTGATACGTCGTATTCCCTGTCACAGGCCCTGTAACGAAGGTTTCTCCTATGTACAGAAGGTTTGTTCCGGCAGCATCATCATACCAGGCCGGAATACGGCCAGGGGCAGAAGAGCTGGCTGTCAAAACCCCTTCGGAGCCAGCACAGGCTGCCGCAGGGTTGGCAATCGTATTGTTAATCGCAGGGCTGTCATCACCCAACAGCGAAAAGGAACCGGAGCCTAGATTATCGAGGTAGAAATAGTCGACCTGTCCATCCACCTGGGAAATCTCCAGGTCCAGATCAAAATGACCGACACCCAGGTTTTCGGCCGGCAGGGTCACAATGGCATTGGCTCC
>CAZLKP010000178.1:0-6750 GCA_964560095.1 uncultured Bacteroidia bacterium | reverse complement strand
GTGTATGAGCCTGTAGTTCCGTCCGAATAGGCATAATCAATCACGGCAGAGGCCATCGGCGTTCGGCCATTGTTTTCGAGAATGATTTCCGGCGCGATGGTCGATCCGCAAATCACACTTTCCAGCAACACATCAGCGAGAACCGCATCCTTATCTCTCGATACAGGGGTGGGAGATAAGCCTTCATTGATCAGGTAGTTGTATGCCGCCAGGACATCAATCACACCATTACCATAAGCATTATCCTCTCCTGTAGGACCGTAATCAACTGCGGAATAATACAGCGCTTCTTTCACATCTACTGAGGTAGCCATCGGGAAGGCTTCGTGAAGCAACAGAGCAGCACCAGAAACGTGCGGTGCAGAAAACGAAGTTCCGGGAAGAAGTTTGAATCCACCACCAGGCACACAGGACCGCACATTGTGGCCTGGAGCAGAAACCTCTGGCTTGATTCGCAGAGCGCCGGATTGTCCACAGCGTGAAGGTCCGCGGCTGGAGTATCCCATGATGGGGAGAAGAGCATTTCCTCCATTGACAGCACCTACCGTGAAAGAATTCACCTCAGTGACGTTGATGTTCTTGTAAGCTCCCATGGTCGAATCACCAGGGCCATAGTTGCCGGCAGATTGTACAAAGGTCACACTGGCTGCTTCCAATGCTTCCATTCGCTGGCGAAACAGGCTGCCTGTACACATCCCGATATTGAAAAACTCTGGCAGGGTTCCATAAGAGCCATTGATCACATCCGGCATATCCTCAGTGGTAGCAGAATTGCCATCTGGGTCCAGGGCCCACTGCAGGGCATCCGAATCATCTACATCAAAGAGGCAGGCTCCACCACCCACAGTCCCACCATCGACGGCTGGAGATCCCATCCACGTGGCATTGATGGCGACCCCAAAGGTATCCCGGCTGGATAGCTGCATCCCCACAGTACAACCAGTCACATGGGTTCCATGCTCATCGCAGTCAAACGGAGCTTTGGGTCCTCCCGGATTGAACCAGGCCAGATTATCACCGACCTCATTTCCATAATAATTACGGGTGAGTGCGGGGTGAGTCAGGCTAATGCCTGAGTCGATGATCAGTACTTTTTTTCCCACGCCAGTGTAGCCCATCGCCCAGAGTGCCGGGGCGTTGATCACATCGATTCCGGGTTCTCGACCTCCGACTGTTTCCGGAGCCATCATGTAAGGAGCATTATGAGCAGCCTCTGCGTCATCCAGACGTGTCGGTGGCTCATATATGAGCATGTCAATGTTTTCTCGCCAGCTCAGATCAGCAATCGCCTGCCGGTTCATTTTCGCTCGGATATCGTTGGAGATCCAGTGTGGCCGGATCGAACCGCGCAGAATGCCTTCATGTGCTTTTAGATAAGGCAGCACATGCGTCTGCGACTTCGCAGCCTGCGCCTTCAGGGCTTTGACCACTTCCACACGGCGGGTATGGATTTCGGTGCTCCTGTCGAACGTGGCAGCCAGGGCTGGCAAATCTACTTGTTCGGCAAAGAAAATCGTCACCTTGATATGTGATTCGGGATTTTCCCTCAACTGCTGCTCCAGCAGAGGATCAATTTTACTCCAATTCATTTGCTGGGCATATCCTGCACCAAAAAGCAGGACCGTCAGCAATAAAAGTGAGGAAATACGCTTCATGAGAATGATGATCACTTGTTGAGTAACACGTCGTTACTTGTATTTAACAACTTTTACGACAGAGACCCGACCATTTTTTACCGCACGGACCCAGAATATTCCTTCCGGAAGCCCTTCAAGCGACAAATGATAATCAGGTTGTCGTTCAGAAAGAGAGATGACAGATTGAATGTTCCTGCCGGTGATGTCAAACAACCCAACCAGAACTTCGCCGCTTCCTCTCCAGGAGACAGACAGTAAGTCCTGGCAGGATTGGGATAAAGGCTTAGTGCCTGTGACCACGAAGCAGATCCGAGAGAGGTGCTAAGGTTGATATCGACCAAACGTTCCGCATATCGGGAACAGTTAGCAGCACTTGTCACCAAGACACCCACCGGATACCTGCCACCTTCGGCATAGGTATGAGACACTGAAGCCCCTTCTTTCACGGTTCCATCCCCCAAAAACCAGCGATACCGTTTGGCATTGGATGGCTTACCTGTCAATGACAGCATCTTTCCATCCTGAGCAGTTATATCAAAGTCGGGAGAAAACTGACCGGCTGAAACGGTCACAAATGCCGGTGTGCGTGGACAGGGAAGTTCATAGCTCACCTGCCAGTCAAAGAAATAGGCTATTTGTCCGTTGGCAGTGCCTGTGAGCGACAGGACCCCCGGAATCCCGATTTCCTGCGGAGCCATGGTTTGGACCCATAAGCCGGATTCCGCAAATCCCAGCGCCATTCTGTATTCGCCTCCGGGCTCCATCTGGAATCCCAATTCAACGGTCGTCTTGCCCGCTGGCACTTCTACGACCTTGCTATAGAGCGGGGTCCCCTGCTCGTTGCGAATTTGAATCACTCTTTCTCCAGGTGAATTGGCCAGTAACGTTACTTTATCAATGGTACAAGGATACATGACTCGGAAAGGAACGCCTCCGCTGATGCCTCCATCAAAAAATCCTCCTGCAGCCTGCGAAGGCTCTGGCCCCAGGCGAAAACCACGCCCCGGTGCCATGTAATAAATCTGGCTGGACGTGAGCAAGCCGGTGGGAAGTTCCGGCCCAGAACCCAGCACATTGCCGCCAGATTCCTGATCGTACCACTTGATGACGGCCTGACTGTCTGCTTCCTGGATGGTGGCTTCAAGCATCCCTGCTCCACCGATGCATACATTGAGCTGCTTCTGCAACACCGTCAAAGGGGCAAGCGCTGTAAAGGTGGTCGTGTCCCAGTTATCAATGAAATAGGGATCTTCCACGCCATTTACCGTCAAAACATCTATCTCCATGGAAAAGCGGCCAGATTGTGGAAGGGTATGACTGACAAAGATGACCTCTTCTTCTTCGCCGGGCAATACAATGCCCGACCAGCCCAGGGTATCAGAATAACCATCGCTGTAAGACCGCAGAATAGTAACCGTGATCAGCGGTTGAAGGCCATTGTTGGTCAGATAAATTGTCGGCTCATGGTCCAGACCACAGGGATGGTTGTCCACGATGCTGATTCCGGCATCGTGATCCCGGGAAACTGGCGCAGGGCTCAGACCTTCTGCAATCAGATAGTAGTAAGCAGCCTCCACGTCAATGAGACCATTGCCATAGGTATTGTCTTCGCCCGGGTCACCCAAGTCGATGGCCGTCTGATAAAGCGCCATTTTTAATTCCGTTCCGCTTGCAGAGGGGAAAGCCTCTTTGAGGAGGAGAATGGCCCCTGCAACATGCGGCGATGCCATGGATGTGCCCTGATAAACGGCATATCCCCCGCCTCTGACGGCTGAGCGAATCCCCACCCCGGGCGCGACTACCTCCGGCTTGATGGCCAGCGCTCCGCTGCCGCCACATTCAGAGGGACCTCGGCTCGAAAATCCGGCAATCGCCAGAGAGGCGGAATTGGGATTAACTGCCCCAACAGCAAACGAATTCACCAGGGAATAATTGGCATAAGCCGGTCCACCAACAGTGTAATCCGGGTGGTCATTACCGGCAGCCGAAATCACAGCTACACCCGCCGCTTCGAGTGCATTGATCGCCTGCTGAACGGGAGACGAGCACCCCCAGCCATTGGGGAGGAAGCGCCAGCTGTTGTTAATGGCATCGGGCATATCGCTGGTAGTCGTAGGGTCGCCATCGGGATCGATGGCCCATTGCAGCGCCTGAGTGGCGCCGGGTCCATTGGTGCATTCGATGGCCGGGGAGGCCATCCAAAGGCCATTGGGAGCAACCCCGATCGTGTCTTTGGTGTCGCGGTCCATGCCCAGAATCGTTCCGGCTACGTGGGTTCCGTGATTGTCACAATCGTATGGATCTTCGGTGAGGCCGTACCAGCCCGTGGAGGTCGCAGCATAGTTTCCCACAAAGGATCGACTCAACGCCGGATGCGTCGGGTCTGTGCCTGTGTCAATGATCAGGGCTTTTCGGCTATTACCTGTGTAGCCAAGCGCCCAGAGTTTTGGCGCCTGAATCACATCCAGGCTGGGTTCATGTCCGCCGGGGCCGTTTATCTGTTGGAGGGAAAATGCCATGACGCTGGCCTCTGCTGTTTCCGGCTCAGGAGCCAGCTCGATCAGTTCGATGTCAGGCAGGCTGTCTAGCAAGTCTATGGTTGGAATACCTGTCTCCAGGTATATGGTATTCGTGATCCAAAATGGCGAGACAGAACCCCTCACAACATCCGGCTGCTGATCAATCAAGAGAAGAATACCGGACTGGGTAGCAGCTGCTCGTTGTTTCAACGCCGGAATCAGGGTAGCCGTCCGTTGCGGCTGCGGGAGGCGTTCTGCTTCGAAAGCAGCGCCCATACCAATCACATCCACCCGGTCTGCCAACAGGATAAAGACCGGAAACGGTCCCTGTTCCCCGCTTCGGATGGCGGCTTCCAGATCCGGGCCAATCCGGTTCCAGGAAGTCTGCGCCAACAAATCAGGAGCCAAACAAAGAAGTGTACAAACAACAGAGAGGCGAATGAAACGGGAATACATAGCGGTAAGATAATTCTGAGTTGCCGGATTTCCTGCTAATACACAACAGAAATCTGATCCTGGCGGAAAAACCTCCGGCAGATGAGACAGAAAAGATCAACTGATAGACAACGAATTCTGTTTTTTCCCCTACACCGCGACGCGTCTTGCTGTTTTCTCTGCCTTTGACCCTCAGGACTCTGCCACAAGAATCTGATCGGATACTTTCCGGGAAATCTGCACTTCTTTTCCGCCTTCCAGGCTCATCTGCAGGGAATCATCATAATCAATCCTTCTCAGCAGGGTGAGCGTATCTCCGATACCGATACCTGTGGCATCAAGGTACTGCAGAAAGCCGCTGGAGTCATCCTTCACGCGAACAATGGTGAAATTGTGGCCGCATTCGGCATCCGAGAGCAGGATCTGTGCCTGTTTGGGCATGTCTCCCTCCCGGTTGGGAATGGGGGCGCCATGGGGATCGCGTTCGGGAAATCCCAGGAATTCATCCAGCCGGTTGACCAGCTCACCGGACTGAATATGCTCCAGCTGTTCGGCAATATTATGGACTTCATCCCAGCGAAACCCCAGTTTTTCTACCAAAAACACCTCCCAGAGTCTGTGCCTTCGGATCACCACGAGGGAGGCCTTTCGCCCCGATCCGGTCAAGCTCACCCCTTTGTATTTCACATAATCGAGGAGACCTTTGGTTGAGAGCTTTTTGACCATGTCAGTGACGGAGGAATCTTTGGCCTTCAGTTCTCGGGCGATGGCGCGGGTACTGACCGACTGCTGATTCATTCCCAAGGAGAAGATCGCCTTGAGGTAATTCTCTTCCGAGAGGCTGAGTGATTCCATGCTTTCAATTTCGGCAATTTCTTCCACTTTCCAGCAAACCCACATCCATTTTTTAGGCTGGCCGAATTTTTTATTTCATCATTTAGCCCAAACTAAACATGGGGTTGATATACAACAGGAGTGATGCCATAGCACCACTCCTGTCGATATTCATTCATCTCCGGACCGGGGCCCATCAGGCCTTGGCTTTTTCAGCCTCCATGGCCTGATCCATTTCCCGAAGTTTGCGCCGGATGATTTTTCCCACGTTGGATTTGGGCAGCTCTTCGGCAAACGCCACGTGCTTGGGCTTTTTGTAGCCAGCGAGCTTGTCCTTACAAAACGCCTTGATCTCTTCTGCTGTGAGGCTGTCATCCTTTTTGACGATGTACACTTTCACGGCTTCGGTGGATTTGGGATCGGGCACACCGATGGCAGCCACTTCCAGCACTTTGTCGTGCAGGGCGATGACGTCCTCCACTTCGTTGGGATAGACATTGAATCCAGAAACGAGGATCATGTCTTTGATACGGTCCACAATCCGAAAGAAACCATCTTCCGCCATGATGCCAATATCTCCGGTTTTGAACCATTTATCATTAAAAAAGACTTTATCTGTTTCGTCGTCTCGATTCCAATAGCCCTTCATAATCTGGGGGCCCTGGGCGCATATTTCGCCTCGTTCTCCTGCTCCGAGACGGTTGCCATCCTCATCAAAGATGCCAACATCTGTGTTGGGCATGGGCAAGCCCACGGAACCAACCTGATCCCGTCCATCAAGCGGATTAGCGGTCAGCACCGGAGATGTTTCACTGAGGCCATATCCTTCAATGATCGGTTGGCCGGTGAGTTCTTTCCAGCGGTTATTGACAGCCTGCTGCACAGCCATACCACCACCCATGGCAATTTTCAGATAGGAGAAATCCAGCTTCCGGAATTCTTCGTTGTTGAGCAGCGCATTGAAGAGGGTGTTCACGCCAGTAATGACGGAAACTTTTTCTTTGCTCATATCTTTGACAAAACCCGGGAGGTCACGCGGGTTGGTGATCAGGACATTTCTCGCCCCGATTTTCAGCATGGTCAGGCAGTTCACCGTAAAGGCAAAGATGTGATACAGCGGAAGTGCGGTGATCACCGTTTCCTGCTTTTCACCACTGATGCCGGACACTTTCATCCACTCAAACAACATTTGCATATTGGCGATGAGGTTACCGTGTGTGAGCGTGGCCCCTTTGGATACGCCAGTCGTGCCACCGGTGTACTGAAGAAACCCGACATCATCAAGGGAAGAAGGCACGGAGTTAAACGGCGAACGGGCCCCAATT
>CAZLKP010000177.1:0-9205 GCA_964560095.1 uncultured Bacteroidia bacterium | reverse complement strand
CAGGTGTCATTTCTCGGCTGACCTGGAACGGCAGTTCCTGGGATCTGGTCGATCTGGTTCGTGGCCTGCCACGCTCCGAAGAAAACCATGCCGCAAACGGGCTAGAGTTTACAACAGTCAATGGTACCGATTACCTGATCGTGTGTTCCGGTGGTCATACCAATGGGGGTGCTCCATCCAAAAACTTTGCCTGGACGACAGAATATGCCCTGTCTGCTGCCCTTATCTCTGTCAATCTCACCCAATTAAACGGCATGCCTGTCCTTGATGACAATGGACGAGATTACATTTATGATCTTCCCACGCTGGACGATCCATCAAGAGCCAATGTCAATGGGATCACGGATCCCGATGATCCAGCCTACGACGGCATTGATGTGAACGACCCCTGGGGTGGGAATGATGGATTGAATCAAGCCATGGTTGTTCCTGGTGGTCCGGTTCAGATTTTTTCTCCCGGCTACAGAAACGCCTATGACCTAGTACTGACTGAGTCTGGAGCCGTCTACGTGACAGACAATGGGGCCAATGGTGGTTGGGGAGGTCTTCCTGAAAATGAGGGGGGGGGCAATGTCACCAATGACTACGACTCCAGTGAACCAGGTTCTGGGTCTGATGTAAATGGAGAGTCGGTGAATAACAAGGATCACCTGCACATTGTCACCAATGATATCACCAGTTATTCTTTTGGTTCCTTCTACGGCGGACACCCGGTGCCTGTGCGTGCCAACCCAGCAGGTGCAGGTCTTTATACCAATCCTTCCGAAAAAAATACGAACGGAGCTGTGTTCAGAACTCAGGTGTATGATCCGGATGGATCCACCCCTGGATCAACGACCAACGCGAATGTTGGCCTTCCTGCCAACTGGCCACCGGTTCCGGTAGTCGATGCAAACCCCATTGAAGGAGATTGGAGAGGTCCCGGCAAAACCAATCCTGATGGTCCGGATGACGACGTAGCCGTGCTCTGGGGGACCAATACAAACGGCATCGATGAATATACAGCGTCCAACTTTGGAGGAGCCATGCAGGGCGATCTGATCGCCGGGAAAAACGGTGGAGTGCTACGGAGGGTTGAATTGAATCCGAATGGATCTGTGGCCAATCTCGAAACCGATTTTGTTACCAACCTGGGAGGAAATGCCCTCGGTATTACCTGCAACAGCGATAGTGATCCTTATCCCGGCACGATCTGGGTAGCTACTTTCAATGATGACATCGTAGTGCTGGAACCTCAGGATTACGTTCTCTGTGTTCTGCCCGGTGATCCCGGCTATGATCCCAATGCAGATACCGACTCCGACGGATACAGCAACCAAGACGAAGAAGATAACAATACAGACCTGTGTAATGGAGGTTCTCAGCCCGAAGACTTTGACAAATCGGCCGGAGGCACCCTCGTTTCAAATTTGAATGATACCGATGATGACAACGATGGCATTTCAGATGCCAACGATCCTTTCCAGTTGGGTAATCCGCTGGAACCAGGCAGTGATGGCTTTGATCTGCCGGTGATGAATGAATTGTTTTCAGACAACTCAGATCTGGAAGGATATTTTGGCCTTGGATTTACCGGATTGATGAACAATGGGGACCCAAATCCCAACTGGCTCAACTGGCTTGACCGCAGAGATGATCCCAGTGACCCTCATCCAAACGATATTCTTGGTGGAGCTATCGGTGCGATGACCATGCAAATGACCTCTGGAACAGCCGAGGGTACTTCCAACGACCAGGAAAAAGGCTTTCAGTATGGGGTCAATGTAGATGCCTCTGTTGGTGGATTTTCGGTCACCAGCCGATTGTTTAACTTTGATGACCCCACGCAGATCTATGGTACGCCCAGCGCTGGAGAAATCGGGATCTTCCTCGGAGATGGAACCCAAAGCAATTACATCAAAGTAGTGTTATCCAAGACTGGCGTCACCGCCCTTCAGGAAATTTCTGATGTACCTCAGACACCCCTTTTTGATGCGATTCCAACAGCTAACCGGCCATCCAATGATGTGGTATTCGTTTTCAATGTGAATGCTGTTAATGGTGAGGTAGAAATTACCTACACATTTGACGGTGGCACACCAGTGGTTTTGGGGACCATCATGGCACAAGGATCCATCCTGAATGCCATTACCCTCGACACGGATCCGTTGGCTGTCGGGTTCATTGGTTCATCGAATGCGACAGGCGAAGAGGTAGAAGGCACCTGGGACTATCTTCGCGTAGAAGGAAATCGCCCCTCAGTATTGCTGCAGATTCCAGACTTCGAGAAGTTTATCGGTGATCCACCGATCGCGATTGATCTCGATCAGTATTTTACCGATAATGATGGAACAGCAAATCTGACGTATTCCGTGACCTCCAACACCAACTCAAATATTGGTGCTTCCGTCACAGGAAACACGCTTACCGTGACCATTCCGAACACTGCTCACACCACCACTATTACGGTAAGAGCTACAGATGTAGGTGGTCTCTGGATTGAGCAGAGCTTTGGTGTGGTCGTGACAGACGAGCCTACCGTTCTGTACCGAATCAATGCTGCCGATGGATTTGTAGCAGCCACTGATCCACCCAACCCGGACTGGGAAGACAATTCAGGGGGAGGTGACGATAGTGGTCCCGGCTGGACAGTCAATACAGGAAACATCTCCACGCACAACATCACCAATCTTCACAGCTCTGTGCCTGCATACGCCCCGGTTTCCCTTTTTGCCAAGGAGCGCTGGGATCCCGGTTCTGCACCCGATATGGAGTGGACCTTCGAAACAGGCAATGGTGTGGTGATCGCCAACCTATTTATAGGCAATGGCTCCGGAGGAACTTCTCAACCTGGACAACGTGTGTTTGACATCTTCATTGAGGGGAATCTGGTAGAAGATGACTTGGATCTTTCTGCCATCTACGGACATCAGGTGGGAGCCATGCTGACCTATCAGGTAAATATCACCGACAGTGTGCTGAACATTTCATTTGGCGATGAAGCCAATGACCCGATTATCAATGCAATTGAAATCCTGAAAATCGGAAATGGTTTCCCGCCAATTTTTATTACGCAGCTGAGCACACAAAATGTGGTGGAAGGGCAGATCATCTATGTCCCGATTTCAGCCTCCGGTGGTAATACTGAAGAGAGCTTTACCTACGGCGCTAATAATCTGCCTCCAGGACTTCAGATCGAACCGACTACCGGAGTTATCTTTGGAACTGTTGCTGCCGGAGCCATCGTCAACAGTCCGTATAATGTTGAAGTGACTGTGGATAAGGCCTCTTCCGAAGCTGAAAGCATGTTTTTCACCATGGAAGTAGGAGCTACTGGCTTCCCTGTGACATGGTTGGGCATTGATGCCCAATCTCTGGGAATGGGTGTCGATATCACCTGGGAAACAGCTACGGAATTTAATTCCGACTACTTTGAAGTTCAGCGGCAATCCGGTCCACAGGAGTTCCGCGGAATTGCCAAAATTGATGCGGCTGGCACCTCAGATATGAAGCAAAGCTATCTGTATCGCGATGAAAACGCCCCTCAGGGTCTCTTGCGATACCGACTGCGCCAGGTAGATATCGATGGGGAGTTCACCTTTTCCCCGACTGTGGAAGTTATTCACAATCTGGAAGGCCTCACCGTGTATCCAAACCCTGCATCGGAATCCATCACAGTAGAGCTTCCAGAAGCCTATCAGCTGGGAGGAGAACTGATCATAAGGGATGTTCGCGGCTCTGAGCTTTCTAAGATTCAAGTGGGCGAACAATCGACCATTGATGTGGATCTTCGAGGAATCAGCGCAGGTTGGTACCTCCTGGAGGTCGCCTCTGACCGCGGTGCAAGAACTGTCCAGAAGATTCTGAAAACAGAGTAAGGATCATTATCCTGTTTCTGATACAAAAGAGAGGCGCCCGAAGCGCCTCTCTTTTTGTATGATACCTTTACAACCCGCATTTAGTCCAAGTATCTAGATAAAACAAGAGTCAAATCACCGAAAATAAAATAGCAGAAAAACAGATGATAAAAGTCATCAGACGCCAATTTTTCCCAAATGATACAAATGTAATATTTATCACATTCCATGTATGAACTGAATGTTTACCGTTCGCTCTATGAAAATAGCGGTTAATACATATCGACTCCAGGAAGAACATATGTAGAGATATTTTTAGCCCAACAAATCGGAGTTCGTTGCTGTCATGATGAGACAAACTGTAAGATTTTTTGCCTATCTGGCCAGCTGACTTCTCCGGACTTCAAATCTTGAACATTCTTACTGCGAAGCTTTCTATTCTCAATTCATGATTCCTAAGCGCGTTTTCCCAACATTCCCCTCATTGCTTCGGTCATCAGTCCTTTTCCTGGTGCTATCTCTTTTTTTGGCGCATGGGTTGTCTGCCCAGATCAGTTTTTTGTCGGATGAGATCGTAACCGGGCTTTCGAGCCCTACCACGCTTCAGATTGGGCCGGATGGCAGGCTGTATGTCGGCCAGCAAAACGGTACCTTGAACATCTACACAATCAACCGCTCTGCTCCAGGCTCCTATTCTGTCACGGACACCGAGGTTCTGCCCATGGTTAAAAACATGTTGAACCACGATGACGATGGAACGGAGAACCCCGGTCAAGGGAACCGCCAGGTCACTGGCCTGATGGTCAAAGGCACGGCCAACAATCCTGTGCTGTATGTCGTTTCTTCGGATCCGCGTACTGCCGTGGGTACCGATCTGGACCTCGACACCAACTCTGGCGTGCTGTCTCGCCTGACCTGGGTGGGAACAGACCTTGAAGACCCTGCCGGATATTGGGATATGGTGCATTTGGTCCGAGGCATGGCCCGTTCAGAAGAAAATCACGCGACCAATGGCATCTCGCTAGATGGCGCCAATAACCTCCTGTACATGGCGGTCGGTGGCTTCACCAATAAGGGTGCACCTGGAAACAATTTCTCAGGAACCCCGGAATACGCTTTATCAGCCTGTATCCTGGAAATCGATATGGATGCCATTGAGGCCATGCCGGTGCATACCGATCTCAGAACAGGTGAAAAATTCGTGTACGATATTCCTACTCTTGACGATCCCACACGAGCCAATATCGACAACACCGATCCGGATTTTCCTTATGCACCGGGTCATCCCCTTTACAACTCATCCATTGATCCCGGCGACCCCTGGGGTGGAAATAATGGCCTGAATCAGGCCCGGTGGGTTCAGGGTGGCCCCGTCCAAGTGTATGCAGGCGGATTTCGCAACCCCTACGATGTGGTGTTCACCTCGCAAAACAGAATTTACTCCATCGACAATGGTCCCAATGGCGGCTGGGGCGGCGTACCCAAAACCTACGATTCCAATGATAACGAAATCGACAACAGCGCCTATGATCCCAGCTTGGGCCACTACGTGACCAACGAGTTTAATGAGAGCAATTCTGGTAAATACAACGACGGACTCCACCTGGTCACCCAGGGTTACTATGCAGGCCATCCCAACCCGACCCGTGCCAACCCGGCAGGATCGGATTTGTATGTGTACGAGAAAATTAATGGGACCTGGACTGCGACAGGCGGTTCGCCTTACAACTTTTTTACCGACTTTCCAGAGCCTCCGGTGCCGTTAGCACGCACGCAGGATTATGAAGGTATCTCCATTAGCTCCAATGTCCTGGCCATGGCTGATATCAATACCTCTACGGACGGTATTTGCGAATACACAGCTTCCAACTTCGGCGGCGCGCTGCAAGGAAACATTCTGACAGCTTCCTTCAACGACAACATCATCATGTTTGAGTTGAATGCTGCCGGAAATGCTGTGGTCAGCCAAACCAATCTTCTCTCCGGCAACGGAGACAACCCCCTTGATGTATGGGCCCAGGGAGACGGCATGGAATTCCCAGGTACTATCTGGGTAGCCTTCCACGGTGCCGACAAGGTTATGGTGTTTGAGCCCAATGACTTCGCTCCATTCAACTGCACCGGAGCCGATGACATCAGCCTTGACGAAGATGGGGACGGATACACCAATGCTGATGAAATCGACAACGGTACCGACCCTTGCAATCAGGGAGATCGCCCTGGTGACTATGATGGAGACTTTATTTCTAACCTCAATGACGACGACGACGACAATGACGGGCTCCTTGATTCTTATGATCCGTTTCCGGTAGATTCCAACAACGGAACCACCACCAACCTGCCTATCGAGTATTCGTTTTCCATTGATAATGCAGACGCCATCTCCGGAACCCTATTCGGGCTCGGCTTTACCGGCCTGATGTCTAATGGTTCTGTGATGGGCCCTGTGCCCGGTGATGATTATCAGAGCATGTACAACCTCGATAATCTGAACCTGGGTGGTGCCACGGGAAAACTCGGCGTGGAATTGGTTACCAGTGGATCGGCTGATGGCGCCAGCAACAATCAGGATAATGCCTTTCAATTTGGTCTGAACGTAGATGTCAACTCAGCTCCCTTTACCGTGATCTCAGAGGTGGAATCTCCCTACTTCCTCGTGAATGGAAACCCGCTGGTCAATCCAATCAACGATCAGCAGATGGGCATTTTTATCGGAACTGGTGATCAGGAAAACTTCCTCAAGATCGTGGTTCATGCCAACAGCGGTAGTGGTGGCATTCAGGTTTATAAGGAGGAAGGTGGAACCGAAACCAGCAACATGTACCCGGCTCCCGAGTTATTGAACGTAACCGCCGTGGACCTGTATCTGGAAGTCACCCCCGACCCTATCAATCCGACGGTTCAGCCCAAATACTCCCTGGATGCCGGTGCAAACATCCAACTGCTCGGTGGGCCGATCAGTATTCCTGCATCCTGGCTCACCGCCGGCGATGGCTACGGAGTGGCTATTGGGGTGATTTCTACCTCCATCAACTCTGCCACCCCGTTTGACGCTACCTGGGACTATGTCACCGTGATTTCGGCTGCACCGGTTGTTCGCGTGCCAATTGACGATATCGAAGTATTGCAAGGTGCATCTGATGATGTCATCAACCTAGACAACCATTTTGATGACGACAACGGAACAGCAAACCTCACTTACACGGTCGAGTCTAACGATGGCACATACCTCACAGCCAGCATTTCCGGCAGCAGCCTGACCCTCTCCTACCCTGCCTCCAACAACGACGTGGCCAACATCACTGTGAGAGCCACCGACGGTGCAGGATATGTTGCCGAGGAATCATTTACGGTGAATGTTGTAGATCCTCTCCTCGTGATGTATCGCGTGAATGCAGGCGGAGGAGATGCGAATAGGTTTGACCCACCCAACCCCAATTGGGATGGTGACGGCAACGGCGGATATGCATCTCCCTACAGAAATAGTGGCAGCAACATTTCAGCAGCCAATACGCAGGCATTTGATCCTTCTGTACCAGCTTATGTACCAGCCACAATATGGGATCAGGAACGCTGGGATACAGGCGCAGATCCAAACATGCGCTGGTCTTTCCCTGCCCCAAAAGCCGGGGTCTATGAGGTAAGGCTGTTGATGGTCAATAGCTTTAACGGCACCTCGCAGGTAGGGCAGCGGGTATTTGATGTCGAGCTGGAAGGAACAACCTGGCTGGATGATTATGATCTGATCGCAGATGTCGGTCATCAGACAGGAGTAATGAAAACCGGTCAGATTTTGGTAGAAGATGGCGAACTGAACATTGAGTTCATTCGTGTTGTGGGCGATCCTCTTGTCAATGGGATTGAGATTCTCGGCCCCCCACAGGTTGATTTCTCTGGAGAACTGGCTCTATCGCCCAATCCGATTCACTTCTTTTCCACAGAAACCGGAACAACCAGTGCCCCACAAAACATGACACTGACCAATACAGGTGGTGACCCGATTGAGGTAACCGGCCTGACGATTGGCGGGTCAGATGCGGGTGAGTTTGGCTTTACAGCAGATCTGCCGATCGTTTTGCCGCCGGGAGCTTCCGCTCTTGTACCTGTAACCTTCTCTCCGACATCTGTAGGCTCCAAAGGTGCCTACTTTGAGGCTGTTCATACGGGTATCAACGGAACCGAGGACCTGCCCCTGACCGGAGAGGCCATTCCGAATGGTGCTAGTGTCAATGTCTTTAGCCGTATCAACGGTGGCGGAGCTACTACCCCCTCAGCGTCTGGCTATGGTGTTGATTGGGCAGAAGACCAGGCTGACAACGGCGCCAACGCAGGCGGTGATGCCAATTCAGGTAATGTGAATGCTGCCTTAATCTCCGGTGGTGAAAACACCTACGGAACCTCCCGTGCAATTACCGTAGATGACGCCATCGCTCCGTCTGCAGGTCCGGACGTATTCCAGACCATGCGATATGACCCTGCCGGCGCTGACAACATGGTGTATGAATTCCCGGTTTTACCCGGAACGATTGTCCAGATTCGGCTGTTCTTCGCGGAAACAGTGTTCAACACCGATGGTGCCAGGGTATTTGATGTCTCCGTCGAAGGAGTTGTACCCGCCATTTTTGACGATATCGATCCTCATGCGCTGGCTGGGGGCATGGATAAAGGCGTGATGCGCTCTTACCTTACCTCCATCAACGACAACGCCCTCACTTTGGAGTTCATCCGAAGCTCAGGTGACCCGATGATTTCAGCCATTGAACTCACCGACCTGGGAAATACCACCACCTTCCCTGTAACCTGGCTGGGCATGAATGCCGAAATGACCGGTGACGGGGTGTTAGTGTCCTGGAAAACGGCCAGTGAAACCAACAGTGACTACTTTGCCGTGCAGCGCAGCGTAGATGGCGAAGACTTTGAAGACCTGGGGTATGTAAAAGGTGCGGGGAACTCTCTCGAAATCCAGGAATATAACTTTCTGGACATGGATACTCGCGGCAACAATCTGCGCTACCGCATCCGCCAGGTCGACTTTGACGGACAGTTTTCTCTGTCCAACATCGTAGAGTTGACTATCGCTGGCGAAAACCTGTTTGTCTTCCCTAACCCCGCTTCAGACAACATCACCATCATGCTTCCCCAGGTAAACGAGCCGATGAACCTTCAGATCCTCGATATGTCGGGTCGTATCTGGCATCGCGAGTACATGGAGGAAGCCCCGCGCAACGGCAAGCAGATGTCAATCTCCGAACTTCCCGACGGTGTGTATGTCGTGCTGGTCAATTTCCCTGACGGCCGCAAACATCACTACCGCATCGTGAAGCAGGGCCGCTAGGCACTGTTTGAAAAATGGTATTTGCTTGTCAACG